>NZ_JBEXCY010000207.1:0-20675 GCF_040605515.1 Dactylosporangium sp. NPDC005572
AGGGCGGCCAGGCCGCCGCCCGCGCTGCCGCCGGCGACGACGACCTTCTCGTAGCGGGCCGCGCACCAGGCGAGCGCGGTGCGGCAGTCGTGCAGCGGCGCGGGGTGCGGGTGCTCGGGCGCGAGCCGGTAGTCGACGGCGACGACGGTCGCGCCGAGCGTCGCCGCGAGGTCGCAGCAGAACGCGTCGTCGATGGTGGCGCTGCCGAGGAACATGCCGCCGCCGTGGATCCACAGGACGCAGGCCGCGCCGGTGCCGTGCACCCGCAGCGGCACGCCCTCGACGGTCACCGTCCAGGGCTCGACGGCCGGCGATGTGAGCACCCGCAGCCGGTCATCGATCGCCCGCACTGTCGCGACATCCAGTGGCGTGGATGGCAGATGGGGGGTGAGGGTACCGCCGACGCCGTCGACCAGCTCGGGATCGATCACGGGAACGGTCGGACCGGTCTCGGGAGACGCGGTCATGAGCGGGCCTGCGCGGCGTCGATCTCGTCCAGCAGCGCGGCCGTCTGGCGGGCCGCGATCGTCAACACCAGCGGCACCACCACGACCGCCAGGACCCCGGCCGAGGCGACCGCGGCGAAGCCGCCGAGGCAGGCCAGGGCGAGCAGGGTGAACGCCCAGCCGGGACGGTACGCGACGAGGATCGCCCCGCCGCGCACCGCCGCCAGCCCGCGCCGCCCGCGCACCGCCCCGTAGGCGAGCGCGGACGGCCCGGCGAGCAGCAGCCCGGCGCCGCACACCGCACCGAACAGTGCGGCGGGGCCGCCGCTCACCAGTCCAACTCCGGCGGCCGTGGTGCCGGCCGCCAGTACCACTGCCAGCACCGGATCGACGGCGCGCAGCTGCGTGACCCGCGCCGCGCCGCCGCGGGCCACGGCGGCCGCCATCGCCGCGGCGCCGGTGAGCGCGAGCGCCGGCGGCACCGTGGTGAGGGCGAGCAGCCAGGCCGGCAGCCCGGCCGCCACCGCGACCGCGAACGGGACGGCGGCGAGCGCGGTGACCGCGCCGGCGAGGAGGTTGCGGGGCAGTTCGTGCCAGAAGGCCACGGCCCCGCCCGATGTGGTGGTCCAGGTGCTGGTCGCAGTGTTCATCAGAGTTTCAGCCCGCTCGATGCGATGGATTGGACGATGTACCGCTGCGCCGCGACGAAGACGACGAGGACGGGAACGACGGCCATCGCGATCCCGGCCGCGATCGTGCCGAGCGACCCGGTCGAGAAGCGGCCGGCGAGCAGGACCAGGCCGACGGGCAGGGTCTGCTTCTCGGTGTCGCTGATCATGACCAGGGGCAGCAGCAGGTCGTTCCACCAGTACGTGAAGCACAGGATGCCGAGCGTCGCCAGCGACGGGCCGGACAGCGGCAGGATGACCCGCAGGAACGTGCGCAGGTGCCCGGCGCCGTCGATGCGGGCGGCCTCCTCCAGCTCCTTCGGCAGCGCCAGGAAGTGCTGGCGGAGCAGGAAGATGCCGAACGCGCTGAAGATGCCGGGCAGGATGAGCGCCCACAGCGTGTTGGTCAGGCCGAGCTTCGACAGTACGAGGAACAGCGGCACGATCGTCACCTGGATCGGGATCATCAGCGAGCCGATGACGACGGCGAACAGCACGCCCTTGCCGCGGAAGCTCATCCGCGCGAACGCGTAGGCGGCGGTGGAGCAGGTGAGCAGCTGCGCGACGGTGATCGTGGTGGAGACGACGATCGAGTTGAGGAAGAACCGGTAGTACGGGACCTGGTCGGTGACCTTGCCGAAGTTGTCCGTGGTCAGGTTGTCCAGGGAGAAGCTCGGCGGCAGGCGGTACAGCTCGGCGTCGGAGCCGGAGAACGCGCCGCGGAAGATCCACAGGAACGGTGCGGTGATGGCGAGCGCCGCGATCCCGAGGATCAGGAACGTCGCCGTGCGCGAGAGAACCCTCGAAGTGCTCATTCGTAGAACGTCCATCTGCGGGAGAGCCGGAACTGGATCGCGGTGAGCACGATGAGGACCAGCGTGAACGTGATGCCGATGGCCGAGGCGTAGCCCAGCTCGAAGTCGCCGAACGCGCGGTCGTAGAGGTACTCGACGATCGTGCGGCTGGCGTCGCCGGGGCCGCCCTGGGTGAGCACCCGCGGCTCGGCGAAGATCTGGAACGAGTTGATGGTGTTGATGACGACCAGGAAGAAGATCGTCGGCGAGAGCATCGGGAACGTGATCCGCCAGAACCTGGTCCAGGCGTTCGCGCCGTCGACGACGGCGGCCTCCTTGAGCTGCGCCGGGATCGACTGCAGCCCCGCGATGTACACCAGGATCGAGAACCCGATCGTCTTCCACGAGTTGACGATGATCACCGAGATCGGCGCCCAGGCCGACGAGCCGAGCCAGTCGATGCGGTCCAGGCCCACCAGGCCGAGCAGGTAGTTCACCAGCCCGAGGTCCTTGTTGAGCAGGAACCGCCAGATCAGCGCGACGGCGGAGGCCGACACGACGAACGGGAACAGGAACGACAGCCGGAAGAACGCCCGCAGCCAGCGCGGCATCCGCGCCTCGAGCAGCACCGCGAGGAGCAGGCCGACGACGACGTTGACGGCCAGGATGACCAGCGCCATGTACGTGGTGGAGCCGTAGACGCCCAGCAGGCGCTCGTCGTGCACGAGCCGGTCGAAGTTGTCGAGGCCGACGAAGGTGCCGTCGCTGAGCAGGTTCCAGTCGTAGAAGCTCAGGTACAGCACCCCAGCGGTCGGGGCGGCGACGAACACGAGGAACGTCACGATCGAGGGGCTGAGGAAGGCGAGCGCGGGGAGCCCGTCCCCCCGTTTGCGGCGGGCCTGCGGGGCCCGTGGCCCGGGGTCGGCGGCGACGGTGCCGCCGGCCCCGGACCGGGGTGTGGTACTGCTGATGGTCATGATCCGCCTTTTCGGCTTCAGCAGGTGACGATGCTGTTCAGCTCGTTCTGCATGTTCTTGAGGCCGTCGGACACCGAGACCTCGCCGGCGAAGATCAGCTGGAGGTGGCGCAGGACGGTCGACTCGAACGCGCTGTACTTCGCGGGGGCGGGGTACGGCACCAGGGTCGGGTACTTGTCGATGCTGTCGTAGAACAGGTCCGAGTTCGCGGGCGGGACACCGGTCTTCGAGATCGTCTGGGCGATCGAGCGACGTGACGGGATGGAGTCGCCCGGCTTGTCCGGGGTGCCGACGTACTGCTGCTCGATCTCGGTGCTGACGGTGAACTTCTGGTACTCCCAGGCGAGGTCCGGGTTCTTCGACGACTTCAGGATCGGGTATCCGGCGCCGCCGAACACCGTCTTGTAGGTGTCGCCCTTCGGGTACAGCTGGATGTCGAACGCCTTGAACCCGGCCGGGACGAAGGTGCCGATCGGCCAGCGGCCGGCGCCGAACATGGCGACCTGACCGTTCTGGAACCGGGTGAACACGTCGCTCATCGGCATCGGGGCCGGGGCGATCTGCTCGGTGATGAGGTCCTTGAGGAAGCTCACCGCCTTGTTGACCGGCGGCGAGTCGGCCGTCGGCTTGCAGACGTCGTCGCTGGTGAGGTTGCCGCCGGCGTTGGCGACCCAGGGCATGATGCCCGGGAAGATCTCGTTGCTGGCCCAGGTGAAGCCGTACTGGTCGGGCTTGCCGTCGCCGTTGGTGTCGGCGGTCAGCTTCTTCGCCGTCGCCTTGAAGTCGGCCCAGGTCCAGTCGGCCTTCGGCGGGTCGATGCCGGCCTTCTTGAACACGTCCGTGTTGTAGTACACGACCATGTCGTTCCAGCCGTAGGTCAGCGTGACGACGTCGCCCTTGACGGTGAAGCCGTCGATGAGCCCCTTGGCTATGTCGCCGGTGAGGGCCTTCGCGTCGGCGTCCTTCTCGAGGTACTGGTTGATCGGCAGGACAAGCTTGTTGGAGTGCACGAACTGGGCGCCCTCGCCGGAGATGACCATGAGGTCGGGGTGCTTCCCGGAGGCGATCAGCGTCGCGACGTTCGCGTAGTACGTGCCCCAGTTCTCGCCGGTCACCGGGGTGAGGGTGACCTTGACGCCGGGGTGCCCCGCCATGAACTGGTCGGCGGTGGCCTTGTTGCCCGCCTCGGCGGCCGGGCCGTAGTTCCAGTAGACGATCTCCAGCGACTTGTCGCCGTCAGCGGCGGCGTCGTCGCCCGAGCAACCCGCAAGGGCGGTAGCCGCCAGGGCGGCTGTCGCGCAGAACAGCGCGACCTTGCGGAATCGAACGTTCATAAGCCTGCGTCCCTCTCCGTTGAGAAGCGGTGCGGTGCGCAAAGTGAAGACCAAGAAATCGATTTCGTCAAGACCTCAGCCGCTCCTGCCCAATGTTGTGCCTGATCAGGGAAGTCTTTTGCTGATATCGATTACAGCTCGGGTGTCTTGACCTCGGCGCGCAGCACCACGGTGCGCGGCGGCGTGGTGTCCCCGGCGATCCGTTCGAGCAGCATCGACGCCGCGGTGGTGCCCAGGTGGCGGGCCGGCAGCCGCACCTCGACGACGCTGGCCGGGGCGAACGTCAGGAACGGCAGCTCGCCGACGACGGCGAGGCCGAACTCGGCCGGCCGGATACCCGCGGCGGCGAGCGCCTGGAGGGCACCGACGGCCATGAGGTTGTTCGTCGTCACCACCGCGTCCGGCGGGGCGTCGAGCGCGAGCAGGGCCTCCATGGCGGCGCGACCGCCGTCGACGCGGAAGTTCGCGTGCTGCAGGTAGCCGTCGTGGGTGGCGGTCCTGCGGGCCGTGACCACCTGCCGCCAGCCCAGGAAACGGTCCTCGGTGGTCTCGATCCCGGCCGGGCCGGCGATGCAGGCGATGCGGCGGTACCCCTGGTCGAAGAGCGCGGTCGTCGCGGCGATCCCGGCGGCGCGGTTGTCCACCTTGACGGCGTCGACGGGGTAGGGCGTGGTGCGGTCGACGGCCACCACGGGCCGCCCGAGCTCGGCGATCGAGCCCAGGTCGACCTCGTCGGAGGCCGGCGCGAGGATGACGCCGGCCATCTGCTCGGACGCGGCGATGCCGAGGTAGCGCTTCTCCTTGGCCGGGTCCTCGTCGGTGTTGCAGAGCACGACGGAGAACCCGGACTCCTGGGCGCGGTCCTCGACGCCGCGGGCGAGCGCGGTGAAGAACGGGTTCTCGATGTCGGGGATGAGCAGGGCGATGAGCTCGGAGCTCTGCTTGCGCAGCCGCCGGGCGGTCTTGTTGGGCACGAACGAGAGCTTGGTGGCAGCATCGCGGACGGCCCGCTGCTTCTCCTCGGAGACGGTGAGTCCGTTGAAGACGCGCGAGACGGTCGCGGGCGAAACCCCGGCGAGCGCCGCAACCTCGTAGATCGTGGCCATGATCCCACACTGTAGTGCGCCCCGCGGTCGCCCCCGACCGCCTCGCCACCCGCTGCCAGGATCGCGGGGACCGGGCGGCGCGGGGTCCGTGCTTGACAGTGCGTGACCGGGCGTCTAGCTTGTGCGAAATCGATTTCACGACAGCCGGGGAGCGAAGTCCGCCAACGCGGTTCTCCGGGGGTGGCGTGTGCGTTCTAGGAGGCGGTCAGTGCGGCGGTACACCGGAGACGCGCGGCGCGCGGTGGCGTTTCCGCTCGGGGGGTTCGGGACCGGGCACGTGGCGCTGGCCGGGGACGGGTCCCTGCGGCAGTGGCAGCTCAGCGGGGTCGCCAACCACCGCGGGTTCCTGCCCGACAGCTTCTTCGCCCTGCGCGTCTCCTCGCTCGAACCGCCGGACGACGTCGTGCGGCTCCTGCGCAGCGCGCCCATCCAACCGCACCCGACGCCCGCGCCGAACGTGTCCGACGCCGACGTGCCCGACGCCGGCAAGCTGCCGCCGTGGCCGACCGTCCAGCGCACCGAGTTCCGGGCCGGCTACCCGTTCGCCGAGGTCACGTACCTCGACGAGGCGCTGCCCGTCGACGTGGTCATGGAGGCGTTCACGCCGTTCGTGCCGCTCGACCACGAGGCCAGCTCGCTGCCCCTGGTGCGGTACCGGTTCACGCTCACGAACCACAGCGCGCAGTTCCGGCACGGTTGGCTGCTCGGGACGCTGCAGAACGGGATCGGGTGGGACGGGGTCACGCCCGTCGACGGGACGCGCGGGGCCGGGTACGGCGGGAACGTCAACCGGCTCGTCCGGCGGCCCGGGCAGACCGGCGTTCTCATGGACCACCCGGGGCTGGCCGAGGACGACCCCGCCTACGGCGAGATGCTGCTGTGGACCGACGGGCCGGCCGCGGCGCTGCCCCGGGCGGCGAGCGCCGACGCGCTGCTGCGGTTCGTGGAGACGGCGAAGCTGGTGACGCCCGTGCAGCTCGGGGACTACAGCGACGACGCGCTGCGGGCGGCCGTCGCCGGTGGGGTGTCGCCGATGCGGGCGCCCAGCGGGCCCAGCCCGGCGGGGCACACGTGGGACGCGGGCGTGGCGGTGGCGTTCGCGCTGCGGCCCGGCGAGAGCACCACGGTCGACGTCGTGCACGCCTGGTGGTTCCCGAACCGGTACGCGGACTTCGACCGGTTCGGGCCGCGGCACCCGCAGTACAACCGGAGCCGGTTCTGGGTCGGCAACCACTATGCGACCCGCTTCGGTGGCGCGCTCGACGTGCTCGACGCGTACCTCGCGGACCGTGAGCGCCTCGACAGCGCGAGCCGGGCGTGGGCGGACGCGGTGTCGTCGAGCGACCTGCCGGAGCCGCTGCGGGAGGCGATCTCCGCGCAGGGCACGCTGGTGCGCTCCCCCACGTTCTTCCGCACCGCGGACGGGAAGGTGTACGGGTTCGAGGGCGCGCTGGGCGAGTCCACGCGCAACTGGAACGGCGACGTCGGCGGCTCCTGCCCGCTCAACTGCAACCACGTCTTCAACTACGAGCAGGCCCTGGCGCGGCTCTTCCCGGCGCTCGGGCGCGACATGCGCGAGACCGAGTTCGCGGTGCAGGCACCGGACGGGACGCTGCCCCATCGGGTCGTGCTCCCGCTGTACCTCCCGCAGCTGCACGACGTGCCGATCGGCGGGCCGGAGCGCCCGGCGCTGGACGGCATGCTGGGCGCGGTCCTCAAGACGTACCGGTCCGTCCTCGACGGCGCCGGCGAGGTCTGGCTCCGCACCCACTGGTCCGCCCTGCGGCACCTCGTCGATCGCATCGCGGCGGTGTGGGACGCCGACGGTGACGGGGTGCTGCAGGGCGACCAGCCCGTGACGTACGACATCAGCCTGCACGGCCCGAACATGTTCGTGGGCGGGCTGTGGCTGGCGGCGCTGCGGGCGATGGAGCGGATGGCCGCGCTGGTCGACCCGGCAGCGGCGGCGGGCTACGCGGAGCGGTTCACGCTCGGCCGGGACAACTACGACAAACTGCTGTGGAACGGCGAGTTCTACGCGCAGCCGGTGACCGGCGAGGCGTTCGACTTCGGCAGCGGCTGCCTGTCCGACCAGCTCCTCGGCCAGTGGTGGGCGCACCAGCTGGGCCTCGGCCACATCCTGCCGGCCGACCGGGTGCGCACCGCGCTCGCCTCGATCGTGCGGTACAACCTGCGCACCGGGTTCGCCGAGCACGGCTACCGCGTGTTCGCGGACGGCGACGAGACGGGCCTGGTCGTGTGCAGCTGGCCGCTCGGGGGCCGGCCGGCGGTGCCGCTGCGGTACTGCGACGAGGTGTGGACGGGCGTGGAGTACCAGGTCGCGGCGCACTGCCTGTACGAGGGCCTGACCGACGAGGGCCTGGCCGTGGTCGCCGCGCTGCAGGCCCGTCACGACGGCACCCGGCGCAACCCGTTCAACGAGATCGAGTGCGGCGACCACTACGTGCGGGCGATGGCCGGCTGGTCCCTGCTGGACGCCTGGTCCGGGTTCGGTGCCGTACCACAGACGACCCGCCCCGGCCGCTACCCGTTCGTGGCCGGCACGGGGTGGGGCGTGGTGACGGTGGCCGAGGACGGCTCCTCCTCGACGGAGGTCCTCGGCGGCACGCTCTAGCGCAGGTCGGTGCGGGGCAGCTTGTCGAGGTCGACGAGGGCCTCCGGGTCCTCGGCGGCGTCCTGGCGGAGCTGGTCGAGGCGACCGAGCAGGGTCACCGAGTCGAGCACGGCGAGTGCCGTCGGGAACACGGTGTGCACCCGCAGGACGGCGGCGCTCAGGGCCGCGCGCAGGGAGGCGTCGTCCGGCGACTCGCCGGCCAGGCGCGCGGCGAGCAGGTCGGCGGTCGCCGTGAGCAGGGCCCGCAGCGTGTCGCGGTCGAGGGCCGGCGGGTGGCCGGCGCGGTCGTAGAGCCGGTCGACGGCGAGAGAGACGGCGCGGACCTGGGTGGTGATCCGCACCAGCCACAGGTGCTCGCCGCGGGCCTCGTCGAGGTCGCGGCGCAGGCGCCCGGCGGCGATGTTGAGCACGGTCGTCTCCTCGACGCCGGCGAGCGAGGCGGTCGCCTCGGCGCCCAGGTCGCCGAGCGCCCGGGACTTCGCGATGAAGTCGTGGCGGGTGTCCAGGTCGAGCGGCTCGCCCCCGGCCCGCTCGCCCAGCTCGTCGGCGATGTCGTGCAGGACCTGCACGCAGGCCGCGCCCCAGGCGTCGAGCGAGCCGCGGATCAGGCCGAGCCGCGGGCGCTCGGGGATGACGACCGCGACGACCAGGCCGACGACGCTGCCGAGGGCGACGTCGATGAAGCGCCACTGGCCGTAGCCCTGCGCCATCGGGGTGAGGACGAGCACCGCGAGGGTGGCGAAGGTGAGCTGGTTGCGGGCGAGCGGGGTGTTCGTCACCTGCCGGGCCACGACGAGCGCGACGAACGCGGCGGCGGCGAGCGTCCACCAGGTGAGGCCGAGCAGCTGGACCCAGGCGATGGCCAGGGCGGTGCCGACCAGGTTGGCGAACAGCAGCTGCACGCCGGTGGCGATCGAGCCGTACACGCTGGCCTGCAGGGTGAGAACCGCGACGACCGGGGCGAACAGGACGGCCACGTTCTCGCCGAGCTGGCGGGCCAGGACCCACGCCAGGGTCGCCGCGACCGTGGTCTTCACCACTGTCAGCCAGCTCGGTTTGCTCTTCGGCACGTTCGCCAGCAGGGCTCCGAGCGGTTCCGTGACCACCGCCCGGCGTTTGCGCTCCACGTGGTGACAACCTACCGGCTGCGCGGTGGGATTAGGGTCGCGTGGTGCGGAACTATGACCACCCCAACCTGTTCAACTTCCGCGACCTGGGCGGCTACGCCGGGCACGAGGGCCGGACGGTCCGCTGGCGCCGGCTGTTCCGGTCCGACTCGCTGAGCCGCATCGACCCCGCCGACGCCGGCTCGTTCACGGCGCTCGGCGTGCGGACCGTCATCGACCTGCGCCGGCCGCGGGAGATCGACCGCGACGGGCGCGTCCACGCCTTCCCCGGCCTCACCTACCAGCACATCAGCCCCGTGCACGCCGAGTGGGAGGAGACGCCCGCCGACGCCGGGCTGACCGACGCCCGGTGGCTCGCCGACCGGTACCTCGACCTCGCCGAGCACGGCCGGGAGGCGATCGTCACCGCGGTGGGCGTCATCGCCGACGCCGGGAACGCGCCGGTTGTCGTGCACTGCGTCGCCGGCAAGGACCGCACCGGCGTGGTGTCCGGGATCACCCTCGCGGCGCTGGGCGTCCCCGACGCGGTCGTGGCCGAGGACTACGCGCTGACGACGGCGGCGACCGAGCGATCGATGGAGTACTGGCGGCGGACCAACCCGGGCATCGCCGGCATGCCGGCCCGGTGGCTCGCGTCGCCGGCCGAGACGATGCTGCTGTTCCTGGCCGACGTGCGGGCCCGCTACGGCTCGCTCGACGCATACCTCGGCGACCCGTCCATCGCGGCCACGCTGCGCGAACACCTCCTGGAACCGTCATGACCAGGGTCGCGGTGGTCGGGGCGGGGGCGGTCGGCGGGGTCATCGGGGTCCGCCTGGCCGCCGCCGGGCACGAAACGTCGGTGCTGGCCCGCGGCGCGACCCTGGCCGCGATCCGGGCCGGCGGCTGGCGGCTGCACACGGCGGGCGGCACGATCGTCGCCGGCCCGGATCCGCACCCGGTCACCGCCAGCGACGACCCGGCCGCGCTCGGGCCGCAGGACGTGGTGTTCCTCACCGTGAAGGCGCACGCCCTGCCCGGGCTGGCCCCGGGCCTGGCCCCGCTCCTCGGGCCGGACACCGTCGTGGTGCCGGCGCTCAACGGGGTGCCGTGGTGGTTCTTCGACGGGCTCGGCGGCCCCTACGACGGGCTGCGGCTGCGGGCCGTGGACCCGGACGGGTCGGTCGCCGGCACCTTCGGTACCCACCACATCCTCGGCTGCGTCGTGCACCTCAGCGCGAACGTCCCCGCGCCCGGCGAGGTGCGGCTGACGGCGGGTGACGGCCTGATCCTGGGCGAGCCCGGGGGCGGCGACAGCGAGCGCCTGCGGCGCACCGCGGCGCTGCTCGACGGGTTCACCGTCACGCGCTCGGACCGGATCCAGCGCGACATCTGGTACAAACTCTGGGGAAACATGACCGTCAACCCCATCTCCGCCCTGACCGGCGCCACCGCCGACAAGATCCTCGACGACGAGCTCGTGAACGGGTTCGCGCACGCGGTGATGCGGGAGGCGGCCGAGATCGGGGCGCGGATCGGCTGCCCGATCGAGCAGAGCCCGGCCGACCGCAACGCCGTCACGCGGCGGCTCGGCGCGTTCAAGACGTCGATGCTCCAGGACGCGGAGGCGGGCCGGCCGATCGAGCTCGACGCGATGCTCACCGCCGTGCGGGAGATCGCCGGCGCTGTCGGCATCCCGACGCCGTCACTGGACGCACTGCTGGGTGTGACCAGGCTCGCTGCACGGGAACGTGGCCTGTACCCGTTACGGTGAGAGGATGATCGGCTCCACCGGGTGGGCGGCCCCCACCGCGTTACGCGAGGACGGGACCGCCCGCCGCGCCCGCGTCCCAGTCAAGCTGCTGACGGCGTTCGAGCCCGTCGACCGGGATCCGGTGGCGATCATGACCGCCACGAACGCCGAGCGGGTGGCCGACCTGGTGCCGATCCGCCACGGCCGCATGATCACCTCACCGTTCGCGTTCCTGCGGGGCTCCGCCGCCGTCATGGCCGCCGACCTGGCCCGGGGCGCCGACACGGGCCTGCACGGGCACATCTGCGGCGACGCGCACGCCGCCAACTTCGGCCTGTACGCGTCGCCGGAGCGCCGCCAGGTGATGGACGTCAACGACTTCGACGAGACCGCCGTCGGGCCGTGGGACTGGGACCTCAAGCGCCTCGTCACGAGCCTGGTCAGCGCGGGCCGGGAGGCCGGCCTGCCGGACGACGAGTGCCGCACGGCCGCCCGCGACTGCGCCCGCGGGTACCGCACCGCCGTCCGCGAGCTCGCCGACATGCCGCTGCTCGACGCGTACTACCTCACGACCGACCACTCGACGCTGGAGCACTACGGCATCGGCGACCTCGTCGACACGTTCGACCGGGTGCGCCGGAAGGCCCGCAAGAACACGAGCCGCCGGGTCGCCGAGAAGTTCACCTCCCGGCTCGACCACGACGCCTGGCGGTTCACGCCCGACCCGCCGATCCTGGTCCCCCTCGACTCGACCGAGGCGTTCCCGGTGATCGAGGGCCTCGAGTCGTACGCCGGGACCCTGGAGGAGGAGATCCGCGCCCTGTTCGGCCGGTACGCCGTGGTCGACGTCGCCCACCGCATCGTCGGCCTCGGCAGCGTCGGGTACCGCAGCTACGTCGTCCTGCTGCACGGCAACGGCGACGAGGCCCTCGTCCTGCAGGTCAAGCAGGCCCGCGCGTCGGCCCTCGCCCCGTACCTGCCGCCGGCCCCCGACCAGCACGCCGGCGAGCGCGTGGTGCGCGGCCAGCGCTGGATGCAGACCGTCAGCGACGTGCTGCTGGGATGGACGTCGATCGATTCCAGGCCGTACCTCGTGCGCCAGTTCCGGGACATGAAGGGCTCGATCGACCCGACGACGCTGCGGGCCGGCCAGCTCGACGACTACGCCCGGGTCGTCGGCGTGGTCCTCGGCCGGGCCCACGCGCAGTCGATCGACCCGCGGGTCCTGGACGGCTACTGTGCGCCGACGCCGGAGGACGGCGAGGAGTTCGACGAGGCGTTCGCGTCGTTCGCCGTCGCCTACGCGGACCAGACCTCGGCCGATCACGCGGCGCTGCTCGCGGCGGTCTCGTCGGGGGCGCTGCCGGCCGTGACCGGGGTCTAGGCCGCGGTCGCTCAGATGGCGATGTTGCCGGCGCCCTTCAGCGAGCGGGAGATCTTCTTCTTGTCGATCATCGCGTAGCAGCGGGCGGTGTGGTTGCCGGCCTTCCACTCGTCCTGGCCGGCCATCATCCAGTAGCCGTACAGCAGCGCCTTCTGCTTGGCGAAGTGGCTCGCCGACATCCCGATGTACGACATGAGCTGCTGCTCGCAGACGTCGCTGAACGCCGACTCGAGCGTCTTGCCGTCCGACGGGTACGTCGAGGTCTTGGCGTTGACGACGCCGACGAACTCGACGTCGTGGGCCGCGGTGCACGAGGCCGGGGTGATGTCGTCCCACCCACCGCTGCTGTCGAGCCCGACCAGGTTGCCGCAGGTCAGCGCCAGCTCGCCGCCCGGCTTGAGGGCGTCCTTGAACGGCTCCTTGCGCGGTTCGAGCGTGCCGAGCTCGGTGCGCAGGGCGACGACGTCGCAGCGGAAGAACCGGCCGCCGCCGGCCCACTGCGCCTTGGTCGGCGTCTGCACGATCAGGTGGATACGGCCCGCCTGCCAGGCGTTGCCGAGGTACGTCTTCGCGGCCCCGTCGCACTCCGCGTAGGCGGTGGAGAGCCCGTCCGCGGTCGGCGGCAGCGACCCGTCGGCCGCGTTGCCGGTGAAGTGCCCGACGTGGATCGTCTCGAACATGTGCTGCATCTCGCAGGGGATCTGGGTGACCCGCGAGGGCACGACGTCGTCGAGCTGGGAGACGTCGGTGTTCCAGCAGTTGCCCTCGGCCGGCTCGGGCACCTTGGCCTCGGCCATCATGGCCCAGTCGTCGACGAGGTCCTTGTCGACCCCGGCCGGCGCCGCGCACCCGGCGGCCACGCCGAGCACGGCCACGGCGATCGCCGCGAGCACAAACCTTCGCATTCCTGCTGCCTCCCCCGCGAAACGTGCGAGGGGCAGTGTGCCAAGCCTCAATGCATACGGCAATCAACCGAACAGTTGACCTTGCCCCCTTTGCTGGTGTTGGTCCGTATTTCCGGCTCAGCGGCTCAGGTTTACTGGCCGAGCAGCCAGCGGTGCGGTGCGGCGATGCGGCGGGCCTGGGTCGGTCCCCACGAGCCCTGCGCGTACGACGCCGGGCGCGGGCGGGCGTCGAGCAGCGGCTGGGCCACGTTCCACACGGCCGCCAGCCCGTCCGGCCGGGTGAACAGCGACCGGTCGCCGAGCAGGGCGTCGTGGATGAGGCGGACGTACGGCGGGAGCGGATCGGCGTTGGCCATCGCACACAGCGGCAGCGCGGCGGTCGCCGGCTCGACGTCGAGCGCGACCCCGGGCCGCTTGGCCAGCATGTCGACGTCGATCTCGCCTGAGCCGGAGAGCGAGAACGACAGCACGTTCGACTGGGTCGGCAACGCCTGGAACGGCTGCCCGGACGTGCGCAGCACGAGGCTCACCCGCTGCGCGTTCGTCGCCATCCGCTTGCCGGTGCGCAGCAGGAACGGCACGCCCCGCCACCGGGCGTTGTCGATCCACAGCCGGGCCGCGACGAACGTGTCCGTGCGGGAGCGGGCGGCGACGCCGGGAACGTCGCGGTACCCGGTGAACTGCCCGAGCACCACCTCGGCCGGGTCCAGCGGCCGGAACGCCCGGATGACCCGTTCCCGGGCGGCCTGCAGCCCGTCGGCGTCGAGCCGCGCCGGCGGCTCCATCGCGACCTCGGCGGCGACCTGGAACAGGTGTGTGACCAGCATGTCGAGCACGGCCCCGGTCGCGTCGTAGAACCCGGCCCGGTCCGCGATCCCGAGATCCTCGGGTACGTCGATCTGCACGCTCTCGACATGGCGCCGGTTCCACGTGGCGCCGAACAGCTCGTTGGCGAACCGCAGCACGTGCAGGTTCTGGGTCGCCTCCTTCCCGAGGAAGTGGTCGATCCGGTACACCTGGGACTCGTCGAGCACCCGCCGCACGGTCCGGTTCAGCTCCCGGAACGACTCGGGCGAGGTGCCGAAGGGCTTCTCGTAGACGACCCGGGCCCGCTCCGTGAGCCCGTGCGTGCCGAGCGCATGCGTCAGGCCCGCGAAGGCGACGGGCGGCACCGCGAGGTAGTGCACGAGCTGCGCGTCCCGCCCGACCTTGGTCCGGACGTGGTCGAGCACGTCGAGCAGGCTGCCGGGGTCGGTGCTGGCGAACCCGCCGCCGGCGAAGTACAGCCGCCGCTCGAACTCCCGCCAGACGCGCTGCGGCAGGTGCGGCCCGAACTTGTCGAGCGCCTCCCGCACATGCTCCCGGAAGTCCTCGTGCGGGACGTCCCCGCGCCCGTTGCCGACGAGCGCCCAGTCCTTGGGCAGTAATCCGTCGCCGGCGAGGGTGGCGAAGGCGGGCAGCACCATGCGCTTCGCGAGATCGCCGGTCGCCCCGAAGAGCACGAACACGGTGGGACCAGGACGGTCCGAGGTCGCCATGCACCCACCGTATGGCCGGCCCGCCGCGGGGCACCGGCTGTCACCCCGCCCGCCACCCGCCGACCCGTGACTCCCACCCGTTTCCCGCGGAAACGGCGGGGCCCCGTCCTCGGCCGTCCGTGGCTTTCGGCGGACGGCGCGATGCTCCTCGACGGACGCCGATGTCCAGGCGCAGTTACCGAACTCGCTCGACCAGGCGTCTGCCGGTCCAGGCGACCGGGATCGGGTCGATGATCTCGCCGTGGAAGACGCCGTGCTCCCAGTCGCGGGAACCGAGCAGGCACCAGCCGCCGGCGGGGTCGCGGGCGAGGCGCGCGGCGTTGAGCGACGGGTGCGCGAACGGTGTCGCCGCGGTCACGTCCCAGCCGGTGCCGACGGAGCCGCCGGCCACGACCCAGGTGCCCGACAGCGGCGAACCGTTGCGCCGCTGGACCGTGGTCATCGCCGGCTGGCAGGAGAACAGCAGGATCGTGACGTCGTCGATCTGGTGCACCTGCGGTACCTCCAGATGGTCGAAGCCGGCGGGACGGGTGAGCGGCGGCCGGACGCTCCAGTGCAGCAGGTCGGCGGAGCGGGCGTGCCCGACCACGCCGAGGCCGCGGCCGTCCCCGGTGGCGCGGGCCGTGACCAGCATGTGCCAGCCGCGGCCGGCCGGGTCGGCGAAGACGAACGGGTCGCGCCAGGCGGTGGCGGCGTACCACCGCGGGTCCGGCCCGGCCACCGGCTCGGCGCCGTGGCGCTGCCAGGTGTGCAGGTCGTCGGAGACCGCGATCCCGATGCGCTGGGCACCGTCGCCGTCGACGCCGGTGTAGAAGAGATACCACCGGCCGGCGGACGGGACGATCGACCCGGTCCACACGGCGGTGCCGTCCCAGGCCGACGCCGCGGCGCGCTCGAGCGGGTCGGGCAGCACCGTCCAGCGACGAAGGTCGGTGGACACGGCGTGCCCGACCGACGTGGACAGATGCCGGCGGTCGGGGTCGCGCAGTTCGCGGGGCGCGCGCAGGAAGAAGAGGTGGTGCTCGTCGCCGCTGGCCGCGAGCCAGCTGTCCCAGACCCAGTGATCGACGAGACGCAACATCCCGGCCACACCTCCCGCTGAATCCATTCAGCATCTTCGACCGTGCGGCCCCGGGCGACGCATGTCAAGCTTGCCGACGGAGATCGACGGAAACACCCGGAACGCCGGGCTCGCACCCGGCGGCCCCGGAAACGCCCGGGATCTGACCCGCCCCGGCGAACGACGCGGGAACACCACGGGAACCGATCGCTGGAGGCACGGAGTGGCAGCCTGCGGACGAACCTGACCCAGTCGCTCGGCCTGATCTCGGACACGATCGCCACAGGGACGTCGGCCTCGCGTCGGGGACGTCAGCCTCGCGTCGGGGACGTCAGCGGAAGTCGGCCGCGTGGTCGTGGGCCCACTCGGCGAAGGTGCGGGCCGGGCGCCCGGTGACGGCCTCGGCGGTCGGCAGGGCCAGCGCGCCGAGGTCGAGGGCCTCGATCGAGTCCGGGGTGGCGGCGTTGCCGGCGTAGTCCTCGAAGCCCAGCAGGAAGTCGGCGTTGTCGGCGGCGAAGCCGCCCTGTTCGCGGTACAGCTCCCGGGCCTGATGCGGCGTGACCATCTCCAGCCGGACCTCCTCGCCGATCGCCGCGGCGATGGCGCGCGCCTGGTCCCGCCGGCTGATGAGGCCCGGGCCGTTGAGGTCGTACGCCCGGCCGGCGTGCCCGTCGTCGAGCAGCGCGGCGGCCGCGACGTCGGCGATGTCCTGCTCGTGGACCGGGCACCACTCGACGTCCGGGAACGGTTCCCGCACCACGCGCCCGGCGCGGATCGACGGCCCCCACAGCCAGACCAGGTTGAGCATGAACTCCCCCGGCCGCACGTGGGTCCACTCCGCGCCCGAGCGCTCGACGGCCTGCTCGACGGGCAGGTGGAACGAGGGGTCGAGGCCGGCGGTGACGGCGCCGGAGGAGAGGACGACGATCCGCTGTACCCCGGCCGCGCGGGCCCGCGCCACGACCTCTCCGGCGGTGGCCGCGACCGGGAACAGGTACAGCCGGTCGGCGCCGTCGAAGTCGAGCGTCGCCGGCTCGGCGAGATCACCGGCGACGACCGTCACCCCGTCCGGGAGCCCGGCGGTGTCCGGCCGCCGGGTCACGGCCCGGACCGGCTCTCCCGCCGCGACGAGCCGATCGACCACATGCCTGCCCACGCCCCCGGTCGCCCCGGTCACCACCGTCGTCATGCGCCCATCCTGCGCACCCCGATCGGCCGGAGGCAAACGCGAACGACATGTTCGCGTTCGCCGCTGACCTGCGGAAACGTTGATCCGGCGCCGGAAATGTCCGGTCTTCGGGAACGGCTCGGAACGCCCGGGAACGGCGCCGGATCAGGCCGGCTCCCGGGAGCGCCGCGATCCCACGGACCGCCGGATCAGGCCCGCCGCAGGAGCACCGCGATCCCGCGGGCCGCCGGATCAGGCCCGCCGCCTGGAACACCGCGGTCCCACGGACCGCCCGATCAGGCCGGCTGCTTGGAGCGCCGCGATCCCACCAGCCGCTGGATCAGGCCGGCTGCAGGAACGCCGCGATCTCGCGGGCCGCGGCCTGGCCCGCTCGGTTGGCGCCCACCGTGCTCGCCGACGGGCCGTACCCGACGAGGTGCAGGCGCGGCTCGCGGACCGTGCGGGTGCCGTCCATGCGGATGCCGCCGCCCGGCTCGCGCAGGCGGAGTGGGGCCAGGTGGTTCAGGGCGGCCCGGAAGCCCGTGGCCCAGATGATCGTGTCGTACGGCTCGAACGCACGGTCCCACACCGCGCCGTCCGCCACCAGGCGGTCGAACATCGGGCGGCGGTGCAGTGCGCCCTTCTCCAGCGCCGTGCGGACGATCGAGGTGTAGCCGAGGCCCGTCACGCTCACCACGCTGCGCGGCGGGAGGCCGGCGGCCACCCGCTCCTCGACGCGGGCCACCACCCGGCGGCCGTAGTCCTCGGTGAACGGGCCCTCGTGGAAATCGGGCTCGCGGCGGGTCACCCACCGTACCGCCGAAGCAACATCCGGCAGCTCCGACAGGACGTGCACCGCGGAGTGGCCGCCGCCCACCACCAGGACGCGGCGGCCGGCGAAGTCCGACGGGCCGCGGTAGTCGGCGTAGTGCAGCTGGCGGCCCCGGAAGTCGGCCGCGCCCGGGTACACCGGCCAGTACGGATGCGTCCACGTGCCGGTCGCGTTCACCACCGCCCCCGCCGTCCACGAGCCGGCCGGGGACGAGACCAGCAGGCCGCCGGGCACCCGGCGCACCGCGTCGACGACGACGGGCCGCAGTACCGGAAGGGCGAAATCACGCTCGTAGCGGGCGAAATAGTCCGCCACGACGGACGCCGCCGGGCCTTCGGCGGGCGGCTCGAAATGCAGGCCCGGCAGGTCGAAGATGCCGTGCAGCGACGCCACCGACAGTGACGGCGAGCGATGTTGCCACGCGCCACCCGGCGCGCTGCCCGCATCGAGCACAACGAATGACAGGCCACGGCGTCGCAGCGCGTACGCCGCGGACAGGCCGGCCTGGCCGGCGCCGATCACGACCGCGTCCACGGTGGGAAGAACCCCACCGTGGACGCGGCGATTCCGTCCCGGGGCAGTGATCCGGGCTACTTCCGGGCTACTTCCGGGCTACTTGGTCTTGCCCTTCACCAGGCCCCAGGCTGCCGTGTTGAGGGTGTCCTCGGTACCGGCCAGGCCCTCGCCGGGGTAGAACTCGTCGTCGCCGAAGTCGTAGTCGACGTCGTCGGCCGTGCCGCCGACGTTGTCCGGGCCGACCCCGAACAGGCCGGGGAAGGCGCCGCCCGCGTCCATCAGGTTCGGCGTGCTGTTGAGCGGGTCGGTGTGGAAGTTGCCGTACAGGTGCCCGGCCTCGTGCGTGATGACGTTGCCGAGCGCCCGGCCGATGAACTTGATCTTGTTACTGGCCGGGGTGATGTACGTGTTCAGGGACGCCGGCCCGCTCGGGTCGCTCAGGATGTCGAGCAGGACGATGGCGCTGTCCTCGGTCGCGTAGTTGCCGGGGTCGATGTACTGCGCGATGCCGATCGTGTCGATCCCCGACTCGTCGATCGTGCCGCCCACGACGATCCGGTGCACGTTCGGCTGACCGAACGCGTCGGGGTTGTCGCGGCTGTTGAGGATCTTCAATCCGAACCGCGGGTCGGTACCGCGGGCCTTCATGTCGGTGATGGTGTTCTCCCGCACCGCGGCGACGGTCGCGTCGATCACCTTGTTCTCGTCGGCCGCGGTGAGACCCCACCGGCCGAGGAAGCCGGCGAGCGGCGAGAGCTGCCGCACGCCCGGGCCGCCGAAGATGGCGGTGTTGATCCGGGCGCCGTCGAAGTCCAGGAACAGCGTCTGGACCGTGCCCTGGTCCCGCGCCTCGGGGCCGGGACGGTACGCCTCAGTCGTAATGTCGTAGTTGCCGGCGAGCCCGCCGACCTCGACCGAGTAGCGGCCGGCCTTGGCCGCCACGTAGGAGACGACCGCGTTGCCGCCGCCGGGCAGCGGCGCGCTCGGCGCGTAGATGAAGCTCGCGTCCTGCTCCGAGCCGAAGACGATCCGGCCGGACGGGTCGCGGACTGTCAGGCGCGTGCCGACGCCGGTGACCGAGCCGCCGAGGACGTCGCCGGCGGCGAGGTCGACGGCGAAGAAGTCACGGTCGGGGAAGGCGATCGTGCCGGTCAGCGTGTAGGGGCCCTCGCTGCCGAGCGCGATGCCGCTGCCGGAGTCGAACGGGTCCGCCGGGAACACGCCGCCGGTGCTGAACCCGGACACCATCAGGTAGTACGTGCCGCTCACCGTCACGTCGAAGGCGAGCAGGCTGTCGAGGCCGGGGCCGCCGTCGTCGTCGGCCGCGACCAGCACGCCCGTGGCGTCGTAGAGGCCGACGACCGGGTCGAGGGAGCCGGTCGGCGTGTCGATCGCGACCACGAGCTGCTGCCCGGCGAACGCGGTGACCTTGACGAAGTCGAAGTCGCCGCTGCCGTCGCCGGTGCTGCCGTGCGGGCCGTCGCCGCGGGTGCCGGTGGTCGTGACGCCCTTGCGGCTGGCGCCGAACCCGAGGTCCGCGGCGAGCGGGATGGCCCCGTCGTCCTCCGTGGCCGGGCTGGCCGAGGAGATGCTCACGGTCTCCGGCGAGATCTGCCCGAGCACGCGGGCCCGGTTGTTGACCTTGGCGCCGGTACCGAAGCCCTTGATCAGCTCGGCGGTGGCGTGGGTGTCGTTGGAGCCGAAGAAGCCGCGCGGCTCCGCCTCGTCGTGGATGAGCGGCGACGCGGCCGCCGCGAGGGCGTTCTGTGCCTGCTTCTGCTGCGCCCGGGCAAGCGACCGCGTCTTGGCCTGCTCGGACCAGTAGTACTTGTCGACCTTGCTCGGGTCCTTCAGCAGGGCCGTGTACGGGTTGACGGTGCTCGGCGCGGCCGCCTTCGCCGTCGCCGACTGCTTCGGCACGACCTGTACGCCGGCGGCCAGCTGCCGCTTGATCCCGTCGGCCAGATCCCCCGTCGGCGCGGCCGGTGCGGCCGACGCCGGTGCCGGTGCCAGTACCACCAGCGAACCGGCCACCAGGCCGGCCACGGCGATACTCGCGAGCCTTTTCCTCACTTGGCCTCCCCATTGAGTCAGGCGCTTTGCTGCACGCTATGGCCTGCAAGGTCGCTTCGACTACCCTTTCCCGCCCCTAATGCCGATCAATGTGGAAATAGCCCAAGACAAAAACGATCACCAATGTGTACTACGGAGAAGCGCGGCGGGACGCGAGCACTGAGGGCGGGGAGAGCTCGCAAGGGCGGAGGGCGGGAGCGCATTTCTCCGCCGTCTCACACCGCCCGCCTCCCACGCCCCGACCTCCCACGCCCCTGCCTCCCACGCCCTCTGCCTTCCGCTCCCGCCTCACGCGCCCTCCGCTCTCTGCGCCCTCCGACTTGCTGGTCCGTGAGCTCGGTCGGTCGACCGACCAACCCGCCGGACAGCACCCTCCACCT
>NZ_JBEXCY010000208.1:0-6731 GCF_040605515.1 Dactylosporangium sp. NPDC005572
CGACACGGCGATCGCGTGCTGCGTCTCGGCCATGCGGGTCGGCAAGGACATGCAGCTCTGCGGGCGGCGGCGATGCGCCGGCTCGTGCTGTCCCGCACCGCGCTCGGCGTGACGATCGGGGCGTTGCAGGTCGCGGCGGCGGCGGTCGCGTCGGCGCACGGCCGGGCCGGGTTCGCGGGGCTGCTGCTGGGCGGGTTCGCGCTCGGCAGCCTCGTGGGGAGCCTGTCCCCCCGGGTGGGCGAGCTGCCGCTCACCGTGATCCTTGCCGCCGCCACGGTACCGATGGTGCTGCCCGCCGGCCTGTGGTGGCTCGCCGCGCTGTTCGTGGTGGCGGGGCTGCCGGTCGCGCCGCTCAACGCGACCGCCTACGAGGCGACCGACGCCGCCGCGCCGGCGGGCACGGCGACCGAGGCGCGGATGTGGACGGCGACCGCGACCGCCGCCGGGACCGCGCTCGGCAGCGCCGTCGCCGGTGCCGTCGCCGACGGGGCCTCGCCCCGGCTGGCCTGCCTGGTCGCCCTGGGCGGCGCGCTGGTGACGGCGGCGGTCGCGGCGGTCCCGGCCGGATCTCCGCCCGGATCTCCGCCCGGATCTCCGCCCGGATTCCCGGCGGCGGTCAGTGCCGCTGCCACACCTGCGCGTCGCGGGTCCAGCGCAGGGTCGTGACCGCCTGGAGGACCAGGCCACCGCCGAGGGCCGGGGTGAGGTACAGCTCGTCGGCCAGGGCGCGGATGATGTGCAGGCCCCGGCCGTGCTCGTCGAGCTGCCCGTCGGGCAGCCCGGTCGCCTCGACGAGCCGGGCCGGGTCGACGGGGGCGCCCGCGTTGACGACGTGGATCACGCAGCGCACGTCGGACACGTCGATCGTGATCTCGTAGTCGTCGGTCTCCAGCGCGTGCTCGATCACGTTGGCGCACGCCTCGGTGAGGATCAGTCCGACGTCGTCGCGGCAGTCCGGGTCGACGCCCAGCGTGTGCAGCGCCTGGTCGAGCATGCGGCGGGCCATCGGCACCGTCGCCGCGTCACGCGGGAGGTTGAGGGCGAGCCGCAGGGCGATCGACACAGAGGGACCGTACCCGCACGGCGCCCGAAGGATGTTTGTCGCACGGCAAGCGTCCGCAGGTCACCCCCAGCAGGTGAGGGTGGGCGGGCCCGCACGGGGAACCGGGCGGGGATGCGCCGGACAGTGTGGATGCTCGCCCTCGCCGCAGGGTACGTCGACGGCATCGGCCTGCTGTACCTCGGCGGGGTCTTCGCCAGCGTCGTGACCGGCAACCTCGTCGTGCTCGGCGTCTCCGCCGTGCAGCACGTCGCCGACACCGCGCTGCGGGCCGGCCTGGCCTGCGTCGTGTACGGCGCGACGGTGCTGCTGGCCCGGCGGGTCGCGCCCAGCCGGTGCCTGGTCGCCGAGCTGCTCGCGCTGTGCACCCTGTGCGGCGGGTGGGTGTCCGCCCACCACGACCCGCGCGGCGTCACCCAGCTGCCGCTGCTGGCCCTGGCCACGATCGCGATGGGCCTGCAGAGCGCGGCCACCCGCGACGCGGAGGTCCAGACGACGTACCTCACCGGCGCCGTGACCCGCCTGGCCGGCGGCCGGTTCGACCCGCTGCTGCTGGTGCCGTTCGCGTGCGTGCCCATCGGCGCGCTCGGGGCCGCGCTCCTGCTGGACCGGGTCCCCTGGCTCGGCCCGCTCCCCGCCGTCGTGCTCGTCGCCGCCGCGCTCGTCGCCCACACGGTACCGCCGCGGCCGCCCCGCTCCCCGACGCCGCCGGCCCCGGACGGCCCGGACCCCGCCGAACAGCCCGCCCCGCACCACGCGCCGGCCCACCGGGCAGCGCCCCACTCCACGGCCCGCCGGTAGCGCCGTAGAGTTGCTCCAATGGGGATGGTGCACACGGTCGGGCTGGTCCTGCATCCACGCCGCGACTCCAAGCCGGCGATCGACGCCATCATCGACTGGGCCAAGGCCCGCGAGGCCACCGTCCTCGGCCTGCCCGACGAGGTCGACCGCATCGACTGCAGTGCCGTCGCGGTCAGCGCCGACGAGCTCGTCGGCCGCGCCTCGCTCGTGGTGAGCCTCGGCGGTGACGGCACGATGCTGCGCAGCATGCGGCTGCTGTCCGGCAAGCCGACCCCGGTCCTCGGGGTCAACCTGGGCCGGCTCGGGTTCCTCGCCGAGATCGGCATCGAGGAGCTGCCCGAGGCGCTGTCCGCCATCGACGCGCACCGCTTCACCGTCGAGCCGCGCATGGCGGTGCGCACCACGCTGCCCGACGGCACGTCGGTGACCGCGTTCAACGACATCGCCCTGGTCCGCACGCCCGGCCACGGCCTGGCCGCAATCGAGATCTCGATGCAGGGGTACCCGTTCGTGCGGTACTCCGCCGACGCGCTCATCGTCTCCACGTCGACCGGGTCGACCGCCTACAGCTTCTCCGCCGGCGGCCCCATCGTCTCCCCGACGGTCGAGGGCATCATCGTCGTGCCCGCCGCCGCCCACTCCGCGTTCAACCGGCCGCTCGTGCTGTCCCCGAACGAGGACCTCGACCTGACGCTGCTGCCGTCCAGCGGCCGGCTCGTCGCCGAGGTCGACGGCGAGGTCCTCGGCGAGCTCAACCCCGGCGACACGCTCACCGTGTCGGCCGCGCCGTCCGCGGCCAAGGTCGTGCGGCTCGGCTACACCACGTTCTACGAGCGGGCCCGGCGCAAGCTGCAGGTCAACGGCAGCCTCGAGGTCGAGATCCCGTTCCTGTGAGGCGACCGGTCGGCCGGCCAGGTGGCACCCGGCCGGCCACGGCACCCGACCGGTCAGGTGTGGGCGCGCTCCGGCAGCCCGGCGACGCGCAGCAACGCCTCGTCGGCGTAGCACCACACCCAGTCCTCACCCGGCTCGAAGGACTGCACCAGCGGGTGCCCGTCGGAGTGGAAGTGCGCGGTGGCGTGCTTGGCCGGCGACGAGTCGCAGCAGCCGACGTGCCCACAGGTCAGGCACAGCCGCAGGTGGACCCAGCGACCCCCGGCGGCGAGGCAGTCCTCGCAGCCGTCGGCGCTGGGCTGGACGTCCTGGATCAGGTCCAGATGCTCACAAGAGGCGTCGGTCACGATCTCACCGTATCGCCCGCGGTTCGGCGAAGCGCCCTCCGCGTGGTTGGATTGGTCGCATGGCCAAGCCCGCGATCTTGACCGTGGACGACGACCCGGCCGTGTCCCGGGCGGTCGCCCGCGACCTCCGGCGTCAGTACGGCGAGGAGTACCGCGTCATCCGCGCCGACTCCGGCGCCGAGGCCCTCGACAGCCTCAAGGAGCTCAAGCTGCGCGGCGAGCAGGTCGCCGTGCTCCTCGCCGACTACCGCATGCCGGGCATGAACGGCCTGCAGTTCCTCGAACAGGCGATGGACCTCTTCCCCCGCGCCCGGCGGGTCCTGCTCACCGCGTACGCCGACACCGACGCCGCGATCCAGGCGATCAACATCGTCGACCTCGACCACTACCTGCTCAAGCCGTGGCACCCGCCGGAGGAGAAGCTCTACCCGGTGATGGACGCCATGATCGAGGCGTGGAAGGCCGCCCCCGACCGGCCGGTCACCGACGTCAAGATCGTCGGTCACCGCTGGTCCGCGCCCTCGTTCCGGGTCCGTGACTTCCTGGCCCGCAACATGGTGTCGTACCGGTGGTTCACCACCGACGACGCCGAGGGCCAGCGGCTGCTCACCGCGGCCGGGCTCACCGGCGCCGACGTCCCGCTCGTCGTCACCGCCGAGGGCAAGACCCTCGTCGCCCCGACCGAGGCGGAGCTGGCGGTCCAGGTCGGCCTCACCACCACCCCGGCGTCGGACTTCTACGACCTCGTCGTGGTCGGCGGCGGCCCGGCCGGCCTCGGCGCGGCCGTCTACGGCGCCTCCGAGGGCCTGCGCACCGTCCTGCTGGAGGAGCGCGCCACCGGCGGCCAGGCCGGGCAGTCCTCCCGCATCGAGAACTACCTCGGCTTCCCCGACGGCGTCTCCGGCGCCCAGCTCACCGACCGGGCTCGCCGCCAGGCGATCAAGTTCGGCGCCGAGCTGCTCACCGCCTGCCGGGTCACCCGGCTCGCCGTGCAGGGCTCGGCCCGCGTCCTGCACTTCGAGGACGGCACCACGATCGCCGCGCACAGCGTGATCCTCGCGACCGGCGTGTCGTACCGGCGCCTCGGCGCGCCCGGCCTGGCCGAGCTGCACGGCCGCGGCGTCTACTACGGCTCCGCCGCGACCGAGGCCCCCAGCTGCCGCGACCAGGACGTCTACATCGTCGGCGGGGCAAACTCGGCCGGGCAGGCGGCGATGTTCTTCTCCCGCTACGCCCGCCGCGTCCACCTGGTCATCCGCGGGCACAGCCTCGACGCCTCCATGTCGCGGTACCTCATCGAGCAGATCGCCGCCGTCGAGCACATCGAGGTCCACCCGTGCACCGAGGTCGTCGCCGCCCACGGCGACGAGCACCTCGAACGGCTCGAACTGCGCCACGTCGACGGCGGCCAGGCCAGCACCGTCGACGCCAGCTGGCTGTTCATCTTCATCGGCGCCGAACCGCGCACCGACTGGCTCGACGGCGTCGTGCAGCGCGACGCCCGCGGCTTCGTGCTCACCGGCCCCGACCTGCTCACCGGCGACGAGCCCCCACCCGGCTGGCTGCTCGGCCGTGACCCGTACCACCTCGAGTCGAGCGTCCCCGGGGTGTTCGCCGCGGGTGATGTGCGCGCAGACTCGGTGAAGCGGGTCGCATCAGCCGTCGGCGAGGGCGCGATGGCGGTCTCGCTCGTGCACCGGTACCTCGTGGAGGGGCAATGACAGGCCGCCGACTCACCCCAGAAGACCTCCGCAAGCTGTTCCTGTTCGAGGCGCTCGACGACGACCAGCTCATCTGGCTCACCGAACGCGGCTGGGCGGTGCCCTACGCCGCCGGCTCCCCCGTCTACACCGAGGGCGAGCCCGCCACGTGCTTCGTCGTCGTGCTCAGCGGCACCGTCAGCCTCAGCCGCAACGTCCGCGGCGACGACGTCGAGATCAGCCGCACCGAGCAGGTCGGCGTCTACGGCGGCGCCACCCAGGCGTACCTCGGCGACCGGGTCCCGCAGCTCTACAACAACACCATGCACGCGATCACCGACGTCGAGGTCTACGAGCTGCCCGCCACCGAGTTCGGCGGCGCCATGCGCCTGTGGTTCCCGATGGCCATGCACCTGCTCGAGGGCCTGTTCATCGGCATGCGCAACAACCAGAACGCCATCGCCGAGCGCGAACGGCTCCTCGCCCTCGGCGCCCTCTCGGCCGGCCTGACCCACGAGCTGAACAACCCGGCCGCCGCTGCCGTGCGGGCCACCGCCGTCCTGCGCGACAAGGTCGCCGGCATGCGGCACAAGCTCGCCATGATCGCCGACGGCCGGCTCGACGGCGAGCGCCTCCACGGCCTCGTCGAGCTGCAGGAGACCGCGGTCAAGAAGGCCGCCAACGCCCCGAAGCGCTCCGCCCTCGCCGCCAGCGACGCCGAGGACCAGGTCGGCGACTGGCTCGACGAGCACGACGTCACCAGCGCCTGGGACCTCGCCCCGACGCTCGTCGCCGGCGGCGTCGACGTGCCGTGGCTGGAGGACGTCGCCTCGTGCGTGCCCGGCATGGACCTCGAGCCGGCCGTGCGCTGGCTGTCGTACACCATCGAGACCGAGCTGCTCATGGGCGAGATCGAGGACGCGGTCGCCCGCATCTCCGGCCTCGTGGGCGCGGCCAAGCAGTATTCCCAGCTCGACCGCGGCCCGTTCCAGGTCGTCGACGTCCACGACCTGCTCGACGCGACCCTGATCATGCTCAACGCGAAGATCCCGCAGGGCATCCGCGTCGTCACCCACTACGACCGCGACCTGCCGCCCATCCCCGCGTACGGCGCCGAGCTCAACCAGGTCTGGACCAACCTCATCGACAACGCCGTCTCGGCCATGCACGGCTCCGGCACGCTGACGATCACCACGTCCCGCGAGGCCGAGTGCCTGGCGGTCGAGATCGCCGACACCGGCGCCGGCATCCCGCCGGAGGTCCGCCCCCGCATCTTCGAGCCGTTCTTCACCACGAAACCGGTCGGCGAGGGCACCGGCCTGGGCCTCGACATCTCGTACCGCATCGTCGTCAAGAAGCACCACGGCGACATCCGCGTCGCGTCGGAGCCGGGCGACACCCGCTTCACGGTCCTGCTCCCGCTGGAAGAGCCGGCCCCGACCGCCTGACCGCACGGTGCTCCACCGGTCGGCGCCGGCCGTCTGCCGCCATCGACCGGTGGGGTGCGCCACGTCGTGTATGGCATCCTAGGAAGCTAGGAACCATCCTCCTGGCCGAGGGCCTCGTCGAGCGTCCGCAGGACGTCCGCGACCCGGCCCACCGTGAGCATCCCGCTGGCCGCGCCGGCCCACTCGCCCGCCGCCGGCGCGAGGGCCGTCCGGGCCCGCCGCATCGCGGCCCGGTCCCCCACGGCCACGGCGGCCCGGGCGGCCAGCGCCCACAGCGCTTCCTGCACCAGCCCCGGCGGCGGCTCCGGCGGCAGGGCCGATGGCCGGGGTGGTGGCCGGGGTGGTGGCCGGGGTGGTGGCCGGGGTGGTGGCTGGGATGGTGGCTGGGATGGTGGCTGGGATGGTGGCTGGGATGGTGGCTGGGATGGTGGCTGGGATGGTGGCTGGGATGGTGGCTGGGATGGTGGCTGGGATGGTGGCT
>NZ_JBEXCY010000208.1:6830-20638 GCF_040605515.1 Dactylosporangium sp. NPDC005572
GGCTGGGATGGTGGCTGGGATGGTGGCTGGGATGGTGGCTGGGATGGTGGCTGGGCCGACACACCCGCTGGCCGGGCGCCCCGGTCCCGGTCGCGGCCGACCGCCCCCGCGTCCCGGTCCGGGCCACCAGCGTCACCGGAGCCACCGGAGCCGGCGCAGCCACCGACGGCCGGTCCTGCCAGCCGGTCCGAGCCACCGGCGTCACCGGAGCCGGGCGCGCCACCGGAGCCACCGGAGTTGGCCGCGTCCCCGACGGCCGGGCGGGCGGACAGGTCCAGCACGGGGCGGACCCACGGCTCGTACTGGCCCCAGCCGCCCTCGTCCACCAGCGGCAGGCCCCGCCGCAGCCGCAGGCCGAGCAGGGCCAGGGGCAGCAGCCCGTCGCGCAGGCCGGGCATGCCGGCGGTGTCGAGGCGGGCGGCGGCGGCGCGGTACCGGCGTTCGGCCTCCCCCGCCGGGACCTGGCCGGCGACGTCGGAGCGCAGCGCGCGGTACCAGTCGGTGAAGACCCCGACCAGGGGCAGCTCGTGCCGGGCGGCCAGGTCGTCGGCGGCCGCCGCGTGACCGTCCCCGGCGGCGAACCCGGCGACCGCCGCGGCGGCCTGCATCCGGATCAGGTGCCCGAGGACCTCGGCGGTGACCAGGGCGTGGCGGTGCGCCAGGGCGACGAGCTCGGCGCCGATCGCGTCGCGGCGGGCGGCCCCGCCGGTGCGGTGGCAGCTCTGCATGAACGCCCCGTTCAGCGCGAACGCCAGCAGGGCCGGGTCGTCGAGCTCCCGCGCGATCGCCTCGGCCTCCCCGGCGCAGCGCAGCGCCCGCAGGTCGGCCGTGCCGCGCGACTCGACCGCGACGGTCGCCAGCAGCCGGGCCCGCACCGCCGGGCGCGCCGCCGGCACCACGGCCAGGGCGCGCTCGGCGGCGGCGACGACCGCGGCCGCCTGGGCCGGGTCGTCGGCGGTGGTCCAGATGGCGGGCACGTCGTACGCGCCGATCACCCGCGCGGTCAGCTCCGGGTCGCCGAGCTGCTCGGCCGCCGCGACCGCCGCCGCCCGCTGCTCGCGCGCCGCCTCGAGGCCGCCCGGACCGGTGACCGCGAGGGTCCGCAGCAGCCCGACCGCGGACTCGAGGCGCGCCCCGGCCCCGCCACCGACCCGCTCGAACGCCGCCGCCGCCCGTGCCCAGACGACCCCGGCCGCGTCCCCACCCGCCGCACCCACCTCACCCCGCGGGCCGGCCATGTCCGGCCGCGCGACGGTGGCGGCAGCATCCCCACCACCCGCGTCCACCCCTGCACCGGCCCCACGGCGCGGGCCGGCCGCGTCCGCCGGGCGCGCGGCGGCAGCGGACGGGGACGCCGGGTGGTCGAGGTGCGGGGCCTGGCGCAGGACGTCCGCCTCGAGGGTCCGCAGCGCCGGGCCGGGGTCGAGGCCGAGCTGGCCGGCGAGCAGGTCCCGGGCCCGGCGCAGCACGGCGAGCGCGTCGGCCTGACGGCCGGTGCGGTACAGGGCCAGGGCGAGGAGCCGCCAGCCCTCCTCGCGCCACGGGTGGGCGGTGACGTGGGCGTCCAGGTCGGGTACGGCCTCGGCCGGGCGGGCCAGGGCGAGCCGGGCGGCGGCCTGCCGCTCGGCGGCGTGCAGCCGCAGCTCGGTCAGCCGGGCCCGCTCGGCGCGGACCCAGCCCGCGTCGGCGAAGTCGGCGTACGCGGGGCCCTGCCACCAATCGAGCGCCTCGTCGAGCATGCGCAGCGCGACCGGCGGGTCCGCGGCAGCGGCGGCGGTGACCGCCCGCTCGAAGCGCCAGGCGTCCACCTCGCCGGGGGCCGGGCGCAGCGCGTAGCCGGCGCCGGCCGTGACGAGCAGCGTCGCCGGGGCGCGGGGCGGGCGGTCCGGTTCGAGGGCGCGGCGCAGCGCGGCGACGAACGTCCGCACGGCGGCCACCGCACCGGCCGGCGGCGCCACCCACAGGTCGTCGACCAGGTCGGCGACGGGGACGACCCGGCCGCGGGCCACCAGGAGCCGGGCGAGCACCGCCCGGTGCATCGGGCCCTTCAGGGAGACCGGCCGCCCGGCTGCGTCCTCGGCCCGGACCGGCCCGAGGACCCCGAACCTGACCAGCACCGCAACCACGCTACTCATCCGCTGCTCATCGGGGCCGCGCAGGGTGGTCGGCATGACCTTCGAACACCTGCGTGTCCCCGTCGCCGACGGCGTCGAGCTGCACACCGCCGTCGCCGGGCACGGCAGCCCGATCGTGCTGCTGCACGGGTTCCCGCAGACCCACCTGATGTGGCGGCACGTCGCCGCCGCGCTCGCCGAGGACCACACCGTGATCTGCCCCGACCTGCGCGGGTACGGCGCCAGCGACAAACCCGCCGAGGACGGCCCCGGCACCTACAGCAAGCGGACCATGGCGGCCGACGTCGTCGAGCTGGCGCGGCAGCTGGGCCACGAGCGGTTCGCGCTCGCCGGCCACGACCGCGGCGCCCTCGTCGCGATCCGCGCCGGCCTCGACCACCCGGAGCGCGTCACCCACCTCGCGTCGCTCGACGTGCTACCGACCCTCGACATGTGGGACGTCATGCACGGCACGACGGCCGCCGTGGGATTTCACCTGTACCTCATGGCGCAGCCCAAGGGCCTGCCCGAGCGCATGATCGCCGCGAGCGCCGACGACTTCTTCGGCCACTTCCTCGACCTGTGGACGAACGACCCGGCGGCGATCCCGCCCGACGTCCGCGCCGAGTACCTCAAGGCGTCCGGGGACGCCGTCGCGTCGATCGTCGCCGACTACCGGGCCTCGGCCGGCATCGACGTCGAGCACGACCGCGCCGACCGTACGGCCGGCACCACCCTCGCCATGCCCGTCACGGTCCTGCAGCAGGACTGGGGCGCGCTGCTCGGCTTCGACGCGGCCGCCCTGTGGCGGGCGTGGGCCCCGGACCTGCGCCACGTCCCGGTACGCTGCGGCCACTTCATGGCCGAGGAGGCGCCGGAGCTGGTCGTGGCCGAACTGCGCGGCCTGCTGGTCCGGTAGCTGGTCCGGTAGCTAGTCCGGTAGCAGCGGCACGGTCGGGCCCTGGCCGCGGCCCAGCAGCGACGCCCGCGTCAACGCCGCCGAGCCGAACCGCTCGCGGACCGCGTCCATCGCACCGTCCAGGCCGGCCTGGTCGTGGACCTCGAACGGCAGCTCCAGCTGGACGGCGCCTTCGTCGTCGAGGTTGGCCACGGCGATCCCGACCAGGGTCAGGCCGCGCTGCGCGATCGTCGACGCCGCCTGCGCGTGCAGGCGGCGGGCGGCGTCGAGGATCGTCCGGGTCTGCCAGGTCGCCCGGGGCAGCGTCTGCGAGCGGGTGACCCGGGTGAAGTCGGCGAAGCGCAGCCGCAGCGTCACGGTGCGGCCGGGCCGGCCGCCGGCCCGCAGGCGGCGGGTCACCCGGTCGACCAGCTCGGCGAGGACAGCCTCGACGAACGCCGGCGGGTGCGGGCCGCGGCCCAGGGCGCGCTGCGCGCCGACCGACCGGCGGCGCCGGCCGGTGACGACGGGGCGGGGGTCGCGGTTGTGGGCCAGGGCGTGCAGGTGGCGGCCCGCCCACTCCCCCAGCAGCGACACGAGGGTGGCCTCGCCGAGCCGGGCGACCTGCCCGACCGTCGTGATGCGGTGGGCGTGCAGCTTGGCGGCGGTCACACTCCCGACGCCCCACAGCCGCTCGACCGGGAGGGCGTGCAGGAAGTCGAGCTCGCCGGCCGGCTCCACCAGCAGCAGGCCGTCCGGTTTGGCCACGCCGCTGGCGACCTTGGCCAGGAACTTGGTGCGGGCGACGCCGACCGTGATCGGCAGGCCGACGTCGGCGAGCACCCGGGCCCGCAGCCGGGTGGCGATCTCCAGGGGCGTGCCGGCGAGCCGGAGCAGGCCGCCGACGTCGAGGAACGCCTCGTCGATCGAGAGGCCCTCGACGACCGGGGTGGTGTCGCGGAACACGGCGAAGACGGCCTTGGACGCCTCCGAGTAGGCGCGCATGCGGGGCGGGACGACCACCGCGTCCGGGCACAGGGCGCGGGCCTGCCGGCCGCCCATCGCGGTGCGCACCCCGCGGCGCTTGGCCTCGTAGCTGCACGCGAGCACGACGCCCCCGCCCACGATGACCGGGCGGCCACGCAGGCGGGGGTCGTCACGCTGCTCGACGGAGGCGTAGAACGCGTCGAGGTCCGCGTGCAGGATCGACGCCGGCACGAACATATGTTCGCATGGGCGCGAGCCTGAGCGTCAAGACGCGCGGAGGGCCTTGATGGTGTCGCGGTACCAGTGCGCCGACGCCTTCGGGGTGCGCTCCTGCGTGTCGTAGTCGACCCGGACGATGCCGAAGCGCTTGTCGTAGCCGTACGCCCACTCGAAGTTGTCCATCAGCGACCAGGCGAAGTAGCCGCGGATGTCGGCGCCCTGCTGCCGGGCGAGCGCGACGGCGCCGATGTGCGAGTCGAAGTACCCGATGCGGTCCTGGTCGTCGACGAACCCGGTCTCGTCGGGCTCGTCGTCGAACGCGGAGCCGTTCTCGGTGACGACCATCGGCAGGCCGTAGTCGTTGTGCAGCCGGGTCAGCAGCTGGGTGAAGCCCTCGGGGACGATCTCCCAGCCCATCGCGGTGATCGGGCGGCCGGTCGGGATCGGCCGGCTGACCGGCAGGCCGGTCGCGTCGGTGGCGTTGCCGTCCTCGTCGACGCCGGAGACGGTCTCGCTGAAGTAGTAGTTGACGCCGAGCACGTCGATCGGGGTGGAGATGACCTCGAGGTCGCCGTCCTCGACCGGCAGCGTGATGCTCTGCGCGGCGAGATCCTCGATCAGGTCGGCCGGGTAGCGGCCGTGGACGAGCGGGTCGAGGTAGATACGGGTGCCGAGGGCGTCGGAGCGGCGGGCCGCGTCGCGGTCGGCGGCGCTGTCGGTCTCCGGGGTGGCCACGCCCATGTTCAGCGTGATGCCGAACTCGTGCCGGCCGTCGCTGGCCGCCCGCATCCGCTGGGTCGCCAGGCCGTGGCCGAGCAGCAGGTGGTGCACGGCCCGCATGCTGGCGGCGAAGTCGCGCCGGCCCGGGGCGTGCGCGCCGTAGGCGTAGCCGAGCATCGCCGAGCACCACGGCTCGTTGAGCGTCGTCCACGTCTTGACCCGGTCCTGCAGCGCGTCGAACACGAACATGCTGTAGTCCGCGAAGCGGTAGGCGGTGTCGCGGTTCGGCCAGCCGCCCGCGTCCTCGAGCTCCTGCGGGAGGTCCCAGTGGTACAGGGTGACCCACGGCTCGACCCCGTTGGCGAGCAGCTCGTCGGTGAGCCGGTCGTAGAAGCCGAGGCCGGCCGGGTTGACCGGGCCGCGGCCGTGCGGCTGCACCCGCGGCCAGGCCACCGAGAAGCGGTACAGGTCGACGCCCAGGTCGCGGATCAGCGCGACGTCCTGGGGCATGCGGTGGTAGTGGTCGCAGGCGACCTCGCCGGTGTCACCCTTGGCGACCGCGTCGGGAACCTCGCAGAACGTGTCCCAGATGGACCGGGTGCGCCCGTCCTCGTCGATCGCGCCCTCGATCTGGTACGCCGAGGTTGCCACACCCCAGCGGAACGAGGGCGGCAGCGTGGCGATCGGGTTCGGCCGATCGAGGGGCGTCGCGGTGGTGTCCATGGTTCTCCTGGTTCAGCTGGGACGTGGTGTTCGATGGGTCCAGAGCCGATAGGCCCCGACCAGATCAGCTGGTCTAGAGCCGCTAGCCGGCGGTGACCGGATGCAGCCAGCAGGCGACGGACCTGGGCGGTCCGACGTGGTCGTCGGGCTTGCCGAGGATCGGGATGCGGGTGTCGCAGGGCTCGAACCGCTTCGGGCAGCGCGGATGGAACGCGCAGCCGGTCGGCATGCCGCGCAGGTCGGGCGGCGAGCCGGGGATGCCGGACAGCTCCCGGCGGGCGCCGCGCAGCGCGGGGAACGACCGGAGCAGGCCCTCGCTGTACGGGTGCTTCGGGTCGCGGTAGATGTCGGCGGAGGGCGCCTCCTCGACGATGCGCCCGCCGTACATGATGGCGATGCGGTCCGAGAACTCGACCAGCAGCGACAGGTCGTGCGTGATGAACAGGACCGAGAAGCCGAGCCGCTCGCGCAGCTCGACGAGCTGGCCCAGGATCTGCCGCTGCATGACCACGTCGAGCGCGGTCGTGGGCTCGTCCATGATGACCAGCTGCGGTTCCAGGGCCAGCGCCATGCCGATCATGACGCGCTGGCGCATGCCGCCGGAGAGCTGGTGCGGGTAGCTGTCGAGGCGGTCCTCGGCGATGCCGACGAGCTTGAGCAGCTCCTTGGCCCGGTCGAGGCGGGCCCGCTTGCTCGTGCCCGGCTCGTGCGCCTTGATGGCGTCCATGAGCTGGGTGGAGACCTTGTGCACCGGGTTGAGCGAGTTCATCGCGCCCTGGAACACGATCGAGGTCTCGGCCCAGCGGAACTTGCGCAGCTCGGCCGGCGACAGGTTGAGCACGTCGAACGGGTCGCCGGTCGGCGGGTGGTAGGTCACCGCGCCGCCGGAGACGACGCCCGGCGGCGGCAGCAGCCGGGTGACGCCGTAGGCCAGGGTCGACTTGCCGCTGCCGCTCTCGCCGGCGAGGCCGACGACCTCGCCGCGGTGGATGGTGAGGGTCACGTCGCGCACGGCGTGCACCGCGTCGTCGCCCAGGCCGTAGTCGACGTTGAGGTTGCGGATCTCCAGCAGGGGCCGGGTCAGAACCTGGGTCATCGCGCGACTCCCTCGGCGTCCTTGATCGTGATCTCGGGGGCGGTCTCGCGGTCACGGACGACCGGGGTGAAGCCGACCTTCATCTTGACGCGCTCGCCGGTCACGGTGCGGAACCTGCCGGTGCCGCTGCTGCGCAGCCGCGGGCTGACGAACTCGTCGATGCCGAAGTTGACCAGGCTCAGGGCGGTGCCGAGCAGGGCGATCGCGAGACCGGCCGGCACGAACCACCACCAGGCGCCCTGGGCGAGGGCCTGCTGGCTCTGCGCCCAGAACAGGATCGTCCCCCAGTTCCACGACGACACCGAGGAGATCCCGATGAAGGCGAGTGTGATCTCCGACATGACGGCGAAGATGACGGTGCCGACGAAGCCGGACGCGATGATCGCGGTCAGGTTGGGCAGGATCTCGAACAGCACGATCCGCCAGGTCTTCTCGCCCGACGCGCGGGCCGCCTCGACGTAGTCGCGCCGGCGCAGCGACAGGGTCTGCGCGCGCAGCACCCGGGCGCCCCAGGCCCACGACGTGAGCCCGATGACGAGCGCCACGATCAGGTCGCCGGCGTTGGTGACCGCCGCGGTGACGATGATGATGAGCGGCAGCGCCGGGATGACCAGGAAGACGTTCGACAGCGCCGACAGGCTCTCGTCGGCGGCGCCGCCGAGGTAGCCGGCGGTGACGCCGATGAGCACCGACAGGACCGTCGCGATGACCCCGGCGGTGATGCCGACGACCATGACGCCGCGGGTGCCGGCCAGGATCTGGCTGAAGATGTCCTGCCCGAGGTGCGAGGTGCCGAACCAGTGCTGGGCCGACGGCGGGGCCAGCACCTCGGGGGTGCGCTCGTCCGGGTCGAACGGCGCGACCCACGGGCCGATGATGGCGAACAGCACGTAGATGCCGAGCATGACCAGGCCGGTGGCGGCCTTGCCGTTGGCGATGAATCGGAACCGCCTGCGCTTGGCCTTCGTCGGCGTGGCCGACGGCTGGGCCATGGCACCCTGGCCGGGGATCACCTGCTCGATGCTGGACGGGGTAGCGGTCATCGTCAGCCACTCTTCCGGGTGCGGGGGTCGAGCAGGAGGTAGGCGACGTCGGCGAGCAGGTTCGCCACCAGCACGGAGATCGTGATGATGAGGAAGATGCCCTGCATCAGCGGGTAGTCCTTGGCGCCGACGGCCTGGAAGAGCTGGTACCCGAGGCCCGGGTAGGAGAAGACGATCTCCACCAGCAGGGTGCCGCCGACGATGAAGCCGAGCGCCAGGGCGAAGCCCGAGACGTTGGGCAGCAGCGCGTTGCGGGCGGCGTAGCTGAGCATGACCCGCCGCTCGGACAGGCCCTTGGCGTGCGCGACGGTGATGTAGTCCTCGGCGGACACGGTCACCATCATGTTGCGCATGCCGAGGATCCAGCCGGCCATCGAGGAGAGGAGAATGGTTCCGGCCGGCAGCACGCTGTGGTTGATCGCGCTGCCGATGAAGTAGTGGTCCCAGGCCGGCACCAGGCCCGGCGTGAAGCCGCCGGACGACGGGAAGTAGCTGTCGGGGCCGGTGAACAGGGCGATCGCGACGAGGCCGAGCCAGAAGTACGGGATGGACGACAGCAGCGTCGTGACGGGCAGGATGCCGTCGATCCACGAACCGCGCCGCCAGCCGGCGCCGATGCCCAGGCCCGTGCCGATGAGGAAGCTGATGATCGTGGTGATGCCGACCAGGCCGATGGTCCACGGCAGGCTCGAGCTGACCACCTCGGAGACCGGCGACGGGAAGAACGTGAACGACAGGCCCAGGTCACCGTGGAAGAGCTGGTTCCAGTACCGCACGTACTGGTCCCACAGGCTCATGTCCTTGTCGAGGCCGAACAGCACGTACAGCGACTGGATCGCGTCGGCCGACAGCCGGCCCTGGTTCTTGGAGATGAGCGACTTGACCGGGTCGCCGGGGATCATGCGCGGGATGAAGAAGTTCAGGGTGATCGCGGCCCAGGCCGTGAACAGGTAGAACGCGAGGCGCTGCAGCAGGAACTTCATCGGGTCTCCTCCGCCAGGTGCAGGGCCGCCGGCGGGGTCGGCGCGGCCGGGTCGGCGCCGGCGAGCGAGCCGGGGCCCTCCTTGGCGACGGTCTGCGGGTCGTAGAGCCAGCAGGCGGCCCAGTGCCCGGGCCGGTCGCCGATCTCCATGCGGGGCGGCGTGTCGACGGAGCAGCGCGGCATCGCGTGCGGGCAGCGGGGGTGGAACCGGCAGCCGGACGGCGGGCGGATCAGGCTCGGCGGCTCGCCGTTGCCGCGGTCCGTGGCGGCGTCGGCGACGCCGGCGATGCGGTCGGGGTCCGGCGCGGAGTCGATGAGCAGGCGCGTGTAGGGGTGCGCGGGGTTCTGCGTGACCGTCTCGCTGTCGCCGCCCTCGACCATGCGCCCGGCGTACATCACCATCGTCTCGTCGGCGAAGTACCGCGCCGAGGCGATGTCGTGCGTGATGTACAGGATGGCGAGGTTGAGCCGCTCCTTGAGGTCGCGCAGCAGGTTCAGGATGCCCAGCCGGATCGACACGTCGAGCATCGAGACCGGCTCGTCGGCGAGCAGGGCCTCGGGGTCGGCGCCCAGGGCGCGGGCGATCGCCACGCGCTGGCGCTGGCCGCCCGACAGCTCGTGCGGGAACTTGTCGATGTACCGCTCCGGCGGCGTGAGGCTGACCCGCGTCAGCAGCTCGGCGAGCGCCCGTTCCAGGTCGGCGGAGGTCTTGCCCGCGTTGCCGTGGATCTTCAGGGCGCGGGTCAGGTGGTACCGCACGGTGTGGATCGGGTTCAGCGAGGCGAACGGGTCCTGGAAGATCAGCTGCACCCGGCGGACGTAGGCGCGGAACCGGCGGCCGCCGCGCACCCGGGTGGACTGGCCGTGCAGCCGGATGTCGCCGGCGGTGCGGGGGTAGAGCTGCGCGAGCAGCCGCGCGACGGTGGACTTGCCGGAGCCGGACTCGCCGACGAGGGCGGTCACCTTGCCCCGGCGCAGCGTGAAGGACACGTCGTCGACCGCGTGGACGGCGGCCGGAGTGCGGGAGAAGAGGTCACGCAACTTCCGGCGGACGGGGAAATGCTTGGTCAGCCCGACGGCCTCCAGCACCACCTCGCCGACCGGCGCCGCCGTGCTCTCGCTCAACGTCGTCATGCCGGATTCCTGTCTCGGGGTGTCGTACCGGGTGGTGCCGCTCCCCGGGCAGCCGCGCTGGTGGGCCACCCGGGGAGCGGTGTCTGTGCCGGTCGGGGACTTACTTGGCCGGCTTGAGGTGCAGGACCACGTCCAGCGAGTTGGGCTGGGTGGGCTGACCGGCGCCGTACGGGTTGCTGTCGTCGGGCCAGCCGACCCAGTTCTTGGTGGAGTACGCCCCACCGATATTGTCGGCGCCGACCGGGATCATCGGCATCTGCTCGACGAAGATCTTCTGCAGGGTGTTCATCGCCGTGGTGCGGGCGGCCTCGTCGGTCGCGTTGGCGTAGGCCTGCAGGGCCGCGGTCGCCTCGTCGCTCTTGAAGCGGCCGAAGTTACCGGCCGGGGAGGCCGTGCCGATCGGCTTGAGCACCGCGCCGTCCATGACGGTCTTGTAGATGTCGTACGGCGTCGAGCCACCCTCGGTCCAGCGGAAGGCCGCGTCGAAGTTGCCCTCCTCGACGTTCTTGAACCAGGCGTCCTGGTTCGCCTTGTCGACCGTGGCCGCGATACCGATCTTGGCGAGGTTGCCCTTCACGATCTCGAGGCTGGTCTGGTAGTCCGACCAACCGGCGGGGTCGGTGAGGGTCAGCGCGACCGGCTTGCCGGTCTTGTCCTTGAGCACGTCGCCCTCGAGCTTGTAGCCGGAGCTGGCGAGCAGCGCCTTGGCGCCCTCGATGTCGACCTTGTGCTCCTTGCCCTTGTACTCCGGCGCGGTGAACGCGTCGCCCGCCGGCGAGGGCAGACCGTTGACGCTCTTGACCAGCGGGTGGAAGTACTCCGCCTCGGCGGTCTTGAAGATGTCCTCACGGTCGATGACCATGTTCATGGCCTTGCGCAGGTTCGCGTCGTCGAACGGCGCCTTGGTGGTGTTGATGTAGAGGCCGTGGATGCCCAGCACCGGCGGCGCCCACACCTTGTGGTTCGCGGAGTCCTTGGCGACGAAGACCGTCTTGTAGTTCGGGATGAAGACGAAGCTCCACTCCGACTCGCCGTTGGCCAGGGCCGTGGTCTGCGCGTTGTTGTCGGTGTAGGAGGTGTACCGCAGCTCCTTGACCTGCGGCAGCGCCTGCCAGTAGCCCTTGTCACGGGCCGTCAGCGTGGTGGTCTGCGGCGTGAAGGACTTCAGCGTGTACGGACCCGAGCCGACCGGCTTGAGGTTCGTCTCCGTCTTCGGGTCGCTGACCTTCTCCCAGATGTGCTTGGGCACGATCGGGATCTGGGCGATCGCCTTCTGCTGGCTGACGAACTGCGGGCTCTTGAACGTGATGGTGACGTCCGAGCCGCTGACCGTCGCGTCGGAGATCTTGACGCCGCCGGAGTTGAGGGCGTCGTTGTCACGCACCAGCTTGTACGTGTACGCGACGTCCTCGGCGGTGACCTTCTGGTCGTCGGACCAGGTGGCGTTGTCGCGGATGGTGACCTTGACCGAGGTGTAGTCCTTGTTCCACTCCGCCTTCGTGGCCAGCCACGGCTTCATCGGGTCCGCCGGCTTGACCGGGTTCCACATCATCAGCGGCTCGTAGAGCACCCAGCGGTACCCCAGCGAGGCGGACGACGAGGTGGTGAGGAACGGGTTGTGGTTCTCGGTCTGCGGACCGTTCGGCATGCCCACGTTGAGCGCCGTCACGGTCTTGCCGTCGTTGCCGGCGTTCGGCGAGTCGCCGCACGCGGCGAGACCGCCGGTGGCGAGCAACCCGGCGAGGCCGAGCACTACGGAGCGTCTGGTCAACACGGGGGTGTCTCCTTACGTACCTGGATCGACAGGTGGGGCGTCATTCGTCTCGGTATCGCGACGGGACCCTTGCGGCCGGTCCCGCCCGTTGTGCGGCGAGAAGGGTGGAGCGGGTCGGGCTACGTCGTAGCGGTCGGCACGGTTGAGCCGCGCACGACGAGCGTGGTGGACAGGATGTTGGGCTCGCACGTCAACGGGGTGCCGTCGAAGTGCGCGATGAGCCTCCGGGCCGCCATCTCACCCATCTGGCGCATGGGCTGGCGGACGGTGGTCAGCGGCGGCTCGGTGTGCGCGGCGTAGGAGATGTCGTCGAAACCCACCAGAGCGACATCGCCGGGAACCGTGCGACCCGCCGCGCGCAGCGCCTGGAGGGCGCCGGCGGCGGAGAGATCGTTGTGTGCGAACACGGCGTCGAACTCCAGCCCGCCGTCGAGCGAGCGCTGGACGGCCCGGATGCCGCAGTCGTACGTGAAGTCGCCCTCCACCACCAGGCGGGGGTCGACCGGGTGGCCGGCGGCGGCGTACACGTCCGTGAAGCCGCCGAGCCGGTCCTGCGTGCAGCCGAACTTCTCCTTGCCGGTGATCACCAGCGGGCGGCGCCGGCCGATCTCCATCAGGTGACGGGCGGCGAGCGCCCCGCCGGCCCGGTTCGTGGTGGCCACCGACGGCATCAGCGGCTTGTCGCCGCGGTCGTCGATGAGCACCACCGGCAGGCCACCGGCGTAGAGGTCGGCGAGGTAGTCCAGCGTCCCTTCGGGCTCGATGGCCAGCAGGCCGTCGAAGGCCTTGCCGGACACCTGGGCGGAGAACTGCCGCATCGACTCGGCGCCGCGGTTGCACGTGAACAGCAGCAACCCGTACCCCTCCGTCTCCACGACGTCCACCGCACCCTGAACGACCTCGCCCATCCACGGCCAGATCAACGACGGCACCAACATCCCGATCACCCTGGTGTGCCCGCGGGCGAGGTTGACCGCCCGCGCGCTGGGCACGTAGCCCAGCTCGTCGATGACCTTCCGCACACGTGCCGCGGTCGCCTCGTCGACCTCGCCCTTGCCGTTGAGGACACGCGAGACGGTGGTCTTGCTGACCCCGGCTCGCGTCGCCACATCGGCGATGGTGATCGGCACGTCGGGCATCCTCTCGGTGAGAGCGCTTTCTGGCAAGAGAGCGTTTTCTGGAAGCGGTTCCGTAACCGGTTCCGGCGCAGTTAATCGGATCGCGGACAGCGAAGTCAATAACACGGATGTAACGAAACTTCACGGCGTGGTAACCCTTGCCATGGCTGTGTCCATGGTGTTTGCTCGGTTTCACCCGTCGATGCGTTGCGGCCGCACCGGCGGTCCCGCCACGCTTTCGCGCGGCCGCGCTACGAGGACCGTCGTGGACGCGCTCTCACGGACGCCGGCATCAACGCAGGTTGATGGTCTCGCCGCCGCTGAGCGGGTGCTCCTTGACCCGCAGCTCGGCCAGGCGCACACCCTTGGGCACGTCGAAGACGAGCGTGCCGGTGACCGAGTTGCCGGGGTTGATCTCCTCCAGCAGCGGCCGCGTCTTGTCGTAGTAGATCCACGACAACTCGTCCGGCGAGTACTCGTGGGCGTCCACGTCGCGCAGGTGCTGGCTGCCCAGCCAGACCCGCGCCTTGCCGTCGCCGACGTTGTCGACCTTCAGCTCGACCAGGCAGAACTGGCCCTGCGGCTTCTTCGTCACCGGCCACGGACCGAGCTCCGTGCTACCGCAGGAGAGCCCCGCGACCGTGAACCGCAGCTTGCCGTCGGCCGCGACCGGGCCGCGCTTCGGCGACGGCTTGGCCGGCGCCGACGTGGCCCGGCCGCCCTGGCCGCCCTGGCCACCCTGACCGCCCTGGCCACCGCCGTCGTCACCGGTCAGCTTGAGCGCGCCCAGCAGGCAGGCCAGCAGCGCGACCAGGCCGATGCCGGACAGCACCGCCCGCCCGGCCCGCGGGGGCGGCGGGCGCCGGGGCGGCGGCGGGACCGGCGGCAGCGGCCGCGACCGGAATCGCGCCCCACCAGGGGAAGCGCCCACCGGAGCTCCGGGCGCGCCGACCCCGCCCTCCTCGAACGGGTCCTGGCCAACCTCCTCGCCAACGCCGTC
>NZ_JBEXCY010000209.1:0-20509 GCF_040605515.1 Dactylosporangium sp. NPDC005572
CGGCACGAGCGGTGTCTGGCGGGAGCGACGGTCGTGCCTTGCACGGACCCGAGTCCCGGAAACGCTAAGCCAGGTCCAGGGCCTTCGCGGCGGCAAGCACGTCGGCCGGGACGGTGGTCGGCGCCGGGGCCGTCGAGATGGCCCAGTCGGGGTCCTTCAGGCCGTGGCCCGTGACCGTGCAGACGATGGTCTGGCCCGGGTCGATCTTGCCCTGGGCGGTTGCCTGGAGGAGGCCGGCCACGCTCGCGGCGCTGCCGAGCTCGACGAAGACGCCCACCGAGCGGGCCAGGAGGCGGTACGCCTGGAGGATGTCGCGGTCCGTCACGGCGTCGATCAGGCCGCCGGACTCGTCCCGGGCGTCGACCGCCTTGGTCCAGCTGGCCGGGTTGCCGATGCGGATGGCCGTGGCGATCGTGCTCGGCTCGCGGACCACCTCGCCCTTGACGATCGGGGCCGCGCCCGAGGCCTGGAAGCCGAACATGCGCGGGGTGCGGGTCGCGTTGCCGGCGGCCTTGTCCTCCTTGTAGCCCATCCAGTACGCCGTGATGTTGCCGGCGTTGCCCACCGGGAGGCAGTGGATGTCAGGAGCGTTGCCCAAGCCTGCCACGATCTCGAAGGACGCCGTCTTCTGGCCCTCCAGGCGGTCCGGGTTCACCGAGTTGACCAGCGCCACCGGGAAGTCCAGGGACAGCTTCGACGCCAGCGCCAGGCAGTCGTCGAAGTTGCCGGTCACCTGGAGGAGGCGGGCGCCGTGAACCAGGGCCTGGGCCAGCTTGCCCAGCGCGATCTTGCCCGTGGGGACCAGGACGGCGCAGGTGATGCCCGCTCTCGCGGCGTAGGCGGCGGCCGAGGCCGACGTGTTGCCCGTCGAGGCGCAGATGATGGCCTTGGCGCCCTCCTCCACCGCCTTCGACACCGCCACCGTCATGCCGCGGTCCTTGAAGGAGCCCGTCGGGTTGGCGCCCTCGACCTTCAGGTAGACGTCGCAGCCCGTGCGCGCGGAGAGCTCCGGCGCCGGGAGCAGGGGCGTGTTGCCCTCGTGGAGGGTGATCACCGGGGTCCGGTCGGTGACCGGGAGGCGGTCGCGGAACTCTTCGATCAAGCCACGCCACATGGCGTTACTCTCCTTCGACGCGCAGGACGCTCGCCACGGCCCGAACAATGTCCAAAGCTCGCAGTTCGGCGACGGTCGCGGCGAGGGCCCTGTCCGGCGCGGCGTGCGTGACGATGACCAGGACGGCCTGGTTGCCGCGACCCGACTGGTTGACGGTCGCGATGCTGACCCCGTGCTTGGCGAACACCCCGGCGACGGCCGCGAGCACGCCCGCCTTGTCCGAGACGTCCAAGGAGATGTGGTACCTCGTGAGCACGTCCCCGATCGGTGCGACCGGGAGGTCAGCGTAGGCCGACTCGGACGCCGCGTGGGTGCCGGCGAGCCGGTTGCGGGACACGGCCACGATGTCGCCGAGCACCGCACTCGCGGTCGGCGCGCCACCGGCGCCCCGGCCGTAGAACATGAGCTGGCCGGCGGCCTCCGCCTCGACGAAGACCGCGTTGAACGCGTCGCCCACGCCGGCCAGCGGGTGCGTGCGCGGGATCATCGCCGGGTGGACGCGCACGGAGACGGCGCCGTCCTGCTTGGTGGCGATGCACAGGAGCTTGATCGTGCAGCCCATGGCCTTCGCGCTGGCCATGTCGGCGGCGGTGACCTCGGTGATGCCCTCGCGGTACACGTCGGCGGCGGTCACCCGGGTGTGGAACGCCATCGACGCCAGGATCGCCGCCTTCGCCGCGGCGTCGAAGCCCTCGACGTCGGCGGTGGGGTCGGCCTCCGCGTAGCCGAGGGCGGTGGCCTCCTCGAGGGCCTCGGCGAAGCCGGCGCCGCTCGTGTCCATGGAGGAGAGGATGAAGTTGGTCGTACCGTTGACGATGCCCGTCACGCGGGTGATGCGATCACCGTGCAGGGAGTCGCGCAGCGGGCGCAGCAGCGGGATCGCGCCCGCCACCGAGGCCTCGTAGTAGAGGTCGGCGCCCGCGTCGGCGGCGGCCTTGTGCAGCGTGGCGCCGTCCTCGCCGAGCAGGGCCTTGTTGGCCGTCACGACGCTCTTGCCGCCGTGCAGCGCCTCGAGCAGCCAGGTGCGGGCCGGCTCGATGCCGCCGACCACCTCGACCACCACGTCGACGTCGTCCCGCTTGATCAGGCCGAGCGCGTCGGTGGTGAAGAGCGACTGGTCGACCGGCAGCTCACGGGCGCGGCCGGCGCGCCGCACGGCGATGCCGACCAGCTCCAGGGGCGCGCCGATGCGGGCCGTCAGGTCGTGCTCCTGCTCGTGCATCAACCGCACGACCTCGGAACCGACCGTGCCGCACCCGAGCAGCGCCACCTTGACCGATTTCGGCATCTGTCACCCCACGTCCAGTCTGAGCAGGTCGTCCTCGGTCTCCCGGCGGACGATCACCCGCGACACCCCGTCGACCACCGCGACCACCGGCGGGCGGGGCACGTGGTTGTAGTTGCTCGCCATGCTGCGGCAATAGGCGCCGGTGCCCGGAACCGCAAGAAGATCTCCGGCGCGAACGTCGGCCGGCAGGAACTCATCCTTCACGACGATGTCCCCGGCCTCGCAATGTTTTCCCACCACGCGGGCGAGAATCGGCGGTTCGGACGATGCCCGGCCGGCGATCGTCGCCGAGTAGGCGGCGTCGTACAGCGCCGGGCGGATGTTGTCGCTCATCCCGCCGTCGACCGAGACGTACGTGCGGATGCCGTCGACGTCCTTCACGGTGCCGACCTCGTACAGCGTGAACATGGACGGGCCGACGATCGCGCGGCCCGGCTCGACGGACAGGTGCGGCACGCTCAGGTGCAGGGCGGCACACTCCTGCTTGACGATGCGCATGAGGTCGCGGGCCAGGTCGGCCGGCTCGGCCGGGCTGTCCTGGGTCGTGTACGCGATGCCGAAGCCGCCGCCGAGGTCGAGTTCGGGAAGTTCCGTCCCGTGTACCTCGTGGATCTTCGCCTGGAGGCTCAGGATGCGCCGGGCGGCCACCTCGAAGCCCGACGAGTCGAAGATCTGGGAGCCGATGTGCGAGTGGAGGCCGCGGAGGTTCAGGACGTCGTCCTTGAGGATGCGCTCGACGGCCTGCTCGGCGGCGCCGCCGGCCAGCGAGAAGCCGAACTTCTGGTCCTCGTGGGCGGTGGCGATGTACTCGTGGGTGTGGGCCTCGACGCCGACGGTGACCCTGACCATGACGTTTGGCCTGGTGTTGGTCTCGCGGGCGATCTCGCTCAGCCGGGCGATCTCCTCGAAGGAGTCGACGATGATGCGGCCGACGCCCGCTTCGACGGCTCGCCGCAGCTCCTGTGGGGACTTGTTGTTGCCGTGCAGGCCGATGCGCTCCGGCGGCATGCCGCCGTTCAGGGCTACCCGCAGCTCACCGCCGGTGCAGACGTCGAGGCTGAGGCCCTCCTCCACCAGGATGCGCACGATGTGGGTGGCGATGAAGGCCTTGCCGGCGTAGTAGACGTCGGCGCCGCCGAACGCCTCCTTGAACCTGCGGCAGCGATCCCGGAAGTCCGCCTCGTCGAAGATGTAGGCGGGGGTGCCGTGCTGGGCCTGTAGCTCCTGGACGCTCAGCCCGCCGACGGTCAGCGCGCCGTTTTGTGTGCGGTTGACCGTTTTGGGCCACAGCATCGGGACCAAAGCATTGACGTCGCCCGGGGTCCGCAGCCATGACGGGCCGTTGGCGGCGCCGAGGTCCGCGTGCAGTGCCCCCGCCTCGTGTGCGCGCATGTTCCTTACATCCGTTCCGGTGCGGAGACCCCGAGCAGGTCGAGGCCGTTGACGATGACCTGGCGCGTGGCGTCGTTGAGCCACAGGCGCGCCCGGTTGGTCCCCGTGAACGGATCGTCGCCCTGGGGCAGCACCCGGCAGTTGTCGAAGAACCGGTGGTACGCGCCGGCAAGGTCCTCCAAATAGCGTGCCACGCGGTGCGGCTCGCGCAGCTCCGCGGCGGTCGCGACCACCGACGGGAAGTCGCCCAGCGCCTTGAGCAGGTCGAGCTCCTTCTCGTGGACGAGCAGCGACGGGTCGAAGTCGTCGCCCCGGGTGTGGCCGAGCTCGGCGGCGTTGCGCGCGATGGAGGCCGTCCGGGCGCCGACATACTGCACGTAGAAGACCGGGTTGTCGTTCTTCTGCCGGGTGATGACCTCGATGTCGAGGGTCAGCGGCGAGTCGGTCGAGGAGCGGGCCAGCGAGTACCGCGCGGCGTCCACGCCGACGGCGTCGATGAACTCGTCGAGCGTGATCAGGGTGCCGGCGCGCTTGCTGAGCCGGACCGGCTCACCGCCGCGCAGCAGGCTGACCAGCTGGCCGATCAGCACCTCGATGTTGCGCTGCGGGTCGTCGCCGGCGCAGGCCGCGATGGCCTTGAGGCGGCCGATGTACCCGTGGTGGTCGGCACCCAGCATGTAGATGCAGCGCTCGAAGCCGCGTTCCCGCTTGTTGATGTAGTAGGCGGCGTCGGCGGCGAAGTACGTCTTCTCGCCGTTGGACCGGATGAGCACACGGTCCTTGTCGTCGCCGAAGTCGGTGGTGCGCAGCCAGATGGCGCCCTCGGACTCGAAGACGTGGCCCTGCTTGCGCAGCTCGTCGAGGGCGTGCTCGACCGCGCCGCCGTCGTGCAGGGTCTTCTCGGAGAACCAGACGTTGAAGTGGACGCCGAACCGCTCGAGGCTGTCCTGCATCTCCTTCAGCATGGCCGTGTAGCCCGCCTGCTGGAAGGCTTCCGCTTGCTCTTTATCGGATTTTTCCAGAATGTCCGGATTTTCCCGGACGATTTGGGCGGCGATGTCCTGGATGTACTCACCCGGATAACCATCCGGCGGGGTGGGCTGGTTGTTCGCGGCCGCCATCACCGACTCGCCGAAGCGGGCCATCTGCACGCCGGCGTCGTTGATGTAGTGCTCGCGGGTGACGTCGGCGCCCGCAGCGGTGAGGATGCGGCCGAGCGCGTCGCCGACCGCCGCCCAGCGGGTGTGGCCGAGGTGGACCGGGCCGGTGGGGTTCGCCGAGACGAACTCCAGGTTGATCGTCTCCTTGGCGAGCGTCTCGCTCCGCCCGTACGCCGAGCCGGCCCGCACCACGAGCCCCGCCAGCGCGCCGGCGGCCGCGGCGGACAGCCGGATGTTGAGGAAGCCGGGCCCGGCGATCTCAACGCTGTCGATCCCGGGAGTTTCCTGCAAGTTTTTCGCGACGGCGGCGGCAAGATCGCGCGGGTTCAGCCCGACCTTCTTGCCCAACTGCAGGGCGATATTCGACGCATAGTCACCATGCTCCGGGTTTCGCGGTCGCTCCACGCTGGTGGTCACCGGAAGAACGGACGCGTCGAGGTCACGCTCGGTGATGGCCGCCCGCGCGGCGGCGAGGACTGCTACGGCGAGTTCAGCGGGAGTCACCGACAAATGTTATCGGGGGTAGACTCCCGTACTTGGCGGCGGCCCGTTGTGCTGGTCACAATGCGGGACGGCCGGCCGAGTTTCCGCCCGAAACCCCCCGACCGTTGACCAGACGAGGCCCGATGAGCGACCCCACTGCCCAGCGTTGCGAGGCGACGAAATGAGCATGAGCACCCAGCACGGCGGCGGCAACCGCAAGCCGTCCACGAAAGCCGTGTCCGGCGCCAAGCCGAAGCAGGGTGGCGACGAGGATCTCGAGGACGCCTCGGCCGTCTCGGACGTCGACGAGATCGAGGACGTCGTCGACGAGACCTCCTCCGACGAGACCTCCGAGTCCTCGGACGACGAGCCGAAGGCTCCCGCCCGCCCGAAGGCCCAGCCGCGCAAGTCGGCCCCGGCGCGCAAGACGGCTCCGGCCGGCAAGCGTCCCGGCGGCTCGACCCGGCCCGTCGGCAAGAAGATCGCCCCGGTCAAGGTCAAGCAGGGCACATCCTGGGGCCCGATCGCGCTGTTCACCACCGTCGGCGTGCTCGCGCTCGGCATCATCGGCTTCGCCGGCTGGCAGGTGTACGAGAACGGCCTCAGCTGGCAGGACCGGGCCGACCGCATCGAGGGCATCAAGGACTACCGCAAGACCGACAAGGCCCTGGTCGACCAGCGTGAGCACGTGTGGGGCCCCCAGACGTACAACATGAAGCCCCCGGTCGCCGGCAACCACAACCCGAACTGGCAGCGGTGCATGGGCGACGTCTACACGGCACCCATCGCGACCGAGCACGCGCTGCACAGCCTGGAGCACGGCGCGGTCTGGATCACGTACAAGCCGGACCTGCCCGCCGACCAGGTGGAGACGCTGGCCAAGAAGGTCCGCGGCAACGACTACATGCTGATGAGCCCGTTCGCCGACCAGGACAAGGCGATCTCCATGCAGGCGTGGGGCTTCCAGCTCAAGGTCGACAACGCCAGCGACCCGCGCATCGACGAGTTCGTCAAGGCGCTGCGCCAGAACGCCTCCCTGGAGGCCGGCACGCCCTGCTCCAGCGGTGACGTCATCACCGAGACCGGCAGCACGCCGCGCGACCTGGGCAAGGACGGCGGCGGCACCGGAATGGGCAACTGACCTACCGTGTTTGCGCAACTTTCGGGGCGAGCACGCCTGGGCATGGGCGTGCTCGCCGCCGTCCTCCTGCTGGTGACGGGCGTAGCCATCGGCTACCTGGTCCCCAACCTCCGCAAGCCGGGCGACGACTCGATCGACGCCGGCTTCGCCCGCGACATGAGCACCCACCACGCTCAGGCGGTCGAGATGGCGATGTTCGCCTTCCGCCTGGGCGACTCGGAGCATGTGCGGACGCTGGGGTACGACATCGCGGCCAGCCAGCAATGGCAGATCGGCCAGATGCAGACCTGGCTGGTGGAGTGGCACCTGTCGCCCACGACGAGCACCCGCCCCATGGCCTGGATGCCGGACGGCCAGAACGCGCTGCAGTCCGACGGCCGCATGCCGGGGATGGCCTCGAAGGCCGAGCTGGACAAGCTGAAGTCGTCCAAGGGCAAGAACTTCGACGCCCTGTGGTGCCAGCTGATGCTGCGCCACCACCTGGGCGGCATCCACATGGCCGAGGTGGCGGCGACGAAGGCTTCCGATCCGGAGGTCCGCGATGCGGCGGAGAAGATGCGGGTGTCGCAGCAGTACGACATATCGCAGCTGACGGAGCTGCTGAAGGACCTGGGCGCCCAGCCCCTGTCGTCGTAGGCCCGGTCCCGTCCGCCGCGGGGGTATCTGATGCGCGGCGGACGGGAGGGTTCTGCTAGTCTTTGCGAGGCCTTAGCCGAGGCCCCCGTAGCTCAGGGGATAGAGCACCGCCCTCCGGAGGCGGGGGCGCAGGTTCGAATCCTGCCGGGGGCACCACTTTGAAAGCGGCTCTCACCAGCCAAAAATGAAGCCCTGGACCAGCGAGAATGCGGTCCGGGGCTTCACCCGTATGTCCGGCTGTCACCGACGGTTCCGGTCATGATCGGCTGGCCACCCCCTATACGCCCCCGAGTCCGATGTCGCTCCTACGCCCTTCGGATGGCCCGGCGGGAGCCTCGCGGTCCGAGGGGATGGCGCGGTCTCCGACGACGGTGGCGACGCGTTTTCGTGGAGCCGGATTTCCGCTCGACTGATCGGACTTTCAAAGACCCCGAGCCCTTGCGGCCCGGGGTCTTTGTCGTTCGAACGGCGGGGTGATGGCGCGGTTGTGGCACGCCTTCACCCCGCCTTGAAGCGGTGGTGGTCAGGCCGACGTCACGGCGAAGCCGTCGAGGACCGCGTAGGTGCCGGACAGCTTCGTCACCACGATGGTGTGGGTGCCGGCCGTCAGGCCGGTTCTGGTGTAGACCGCCACGTTGGCGTGGCGGACGCCGTCGGTGGGGATGGTGCTCACGACCTGTTGGGTGCCGCCGTCGATGGTGATGCCGAGGTTGCCCTGGTCGGTGTTCTGCTCGCCGTAGACCGTGATGCCCGTACCGGTGAAGGTCAGGGTGGCCGTCGAGCCGTTCGTGGTGGCGTAGTGGATGTCGCCGTTGAGATCGCCGAACGTGCGGCCCGACTGGAGGGTGAAGCCGCTGTACGTGATGCGGCTGTCCGGGTTGTCCAGCCGGACCGTCGTCGGGCCCGTGTTCAGGACGGCGAAGCCGTCGAGGACCGCGTAGGTGCCGGACAGTTTCGTCACCACGATGGTGTGGGTGCCGGCCGTCAGGCCGGTTCTGGTGTAGACCGCCACGTTGGCGTGGCGGACGCCGTCGGTGGGGATGGTGCTCACGACCTGTTGGGTGCCGCCGTCGATGGTGATGCCGAGGTTGCCCTGGTCGGTGTTCTGCTCGCCGTAGACCGTGATGCCCGTACCGGTGAAGGTCAGGGTGGCCGTCGAGCCGTTCGTGGTGGCGTAGTGGATGTCGCCGTTGAGATCGCCGAACGTGCGGCCGGACTGTTGGCTGAAGCCGCTGTACAGGATGTGGCTGTCGGTGTCGTCGAGGCGGCCGGCGGTGGCCGGGCCGTCGCCGGCGCCTACTCGGATGTCGGCCGTGGTGGTGCCGGCCGGGATCGGCACGACGAGGAAGCCTCCGGACACGAACTGTACGCCGGTGACCTGGACGTTCTTGACGAAGACCGGGGTCGTGGCGGTGAAGCCGTGGCCGCCGACGAGGACCTGGGTGGCGTTCGTCGGGGAGATGTAGCGGACCTGTGGTGCGCCCGCGTTTGGCTGGGCGACGTAGGCGGAGGTCAGGCCCGCTGCAGCGAGGATGCTCGTCGGGATGGTGCCGGGGCCGGGGGTCGCCGGGATCGAGACGTTGCCGGAGGCGTTCGAGTCGACCGGAGGGTTGCACGGGTACGACTGGATGGGCGCGGAGAAATAGTTGTTCCGGATCCAGAAATGGCCGGTGGGGCTGCAGCCGCCCTGCGCGGCGCCGCCGGCGCTGAAGGCGACGTTGCCCTCCCAGTTGATCCACTCGGAGCCGGCGTCGTTGTAGTAGGTGAAGTTGGTGTTGCGGCCGTTGAAGGCGACGTTGCCCTTGACCTGCAGGCCCTTCGCGAGCGTCGCGACCGGGTCGATCGTGCCGTCGGCCTTGTTGACGTAGCCGGCCTGGTGACCCTCGGCGTAGATCGCGCCGCCGTCGCTGCGCACCGACATGTAGTCGTGGAAGAGGTTGTTGCTGATCGTGTTGTTCTCGTTGATGTTGGTGGAGTTCTGCGGCGTGCTCGCCTGGTCGACGTGGCCCTGGATGACCCCGGCGGTGATCGCGGTGTAGGGCAGGTCGTAGAGCGCGTTGTTCGTGATCTTCGTGCCGCGGGAGAACAGCAGCGTGATGCCGCACGCGGAGGAGTACTCGGTGCCGATGCGGTGGATCACGTTGTCCGACACGGTGGTGTTGGTGAGGATCTCGTTGAGACCGATGCTGTCACCGCTGACCGCCGTGGGATCGGGCGTGCAGTGGTCCTTGATGCCCTGCGCCTCGGACGCGTTCGTCGGCGTCGGGTCGTAGGTGCAGCCCAGCAGCAGCGCCGTCGAGGCGATCTCGGTGAACTCGTTGCCCTGGATGAGGGTGTTGCGGGCGCCGTACATGACGCTGAGGCCGGCGCCGCCGAGGTTGACGAACCGGTTGCCGGCCAGGGTGAGGTTGGTGGTGGCGGTGAACGCGACGTTGGCCAGCGGCTGGGTCAGCGCGCCCCACGGGCAGCTGCCCGCCGGGCTCGAGAAGTTGCACATGCCCTGGTTGCGGCCCTCGGTGATGCGCAGGTTGCTCTGCACGTCGGAGAAGCCCGCAGGGCGTGAGGGATCGTTCCACGTGGCGTAGGAGAACTGCAGCCCCGCGAACGTGATGTCGTGCAGCGGGTTGGCCAGCGTGCCCGCGCCCTGCAGCAGCGACTCCAGGCGCGGGAGCTCCACATCGAGGTTCGGCACCTGCTGGCCGGACTCGGGCTGGTAATACAGCCTGTTCGCCGCCGGGTCGAGGAACCATTCGCCGGCGCTGAGCAGCGCCTTGGCGTAGTCGACGCGTGCCGGCTTGGTGTTCACCGACATGGACGGCAGGCCGCCGCTGCCCTGGCTGAAGCTGGCCCGGTTGGTCACGTTCGTCCAGCAGGGCTGCGCCATCGTCAGCACCGCCGTGCTGGCGGTGTAGCTCGCGACCGGGCAGCGCGACTCGGTCCACGGGCCGTTGCCGCCGGGATAGTCGAACTGCACCCGCGCTACCTCGGCCGCCGTGCGCGCGCCGAACCACGCCTTCGCGGCGGCGTCGCCGTTGATGTTGTATCCGGACGACGAACCGGTCCAGGTGCCGTTCCATCCGAGCTCCGACAGCGGCGCGCCGGCCACCGGCACTCGCTTGCCGTCGACGTACACCTGCCGGGTCTGGCTGCCCGACGGCACCGGCGCGGACCAGATGCCGCTCGTGCCCTCCTGGGCCCAGCCGGTCACCTGGGTCGCGCCGGAGATCACCGGGACTGCGCCCGGCGCCGCGCGCCACACGACGGGGTGCCCCGCGCTGCCCGAGTCGGCGGCGGTGAACTTCCACGTGCTCGACAGCCGGTACGTGCCGTCGGCGAGCAGCACCTGCACGTCCGCGCCGGGATCGGCGACGAGCTTGGCGCGCACCGCGCCCTGGGCTCCCGCCAGCGAACATGGAGCCGTCTGCGTGCACGACGACCCGGAACCGGTCGGCGACGCGTAGAAGGTCGCCGCGGTCGCCGCGGACGCCTGCGAAACGGGCAGGAAGGTCGCAGCGGTTGACAACGCTGTGAGTAGGAGTGTGAGCCGGAGCCTCACGATCGTCTACTTCCTTTCGGCGGGACGGAGCGCGCCGATCGCACCTGGTGGGGTGGCTGGTGATCACCGGACGTCGCCGGGTCCGGGTGTGGCACCGCCCTGCCGCCGATCAGGGAGGAGTTGCAGCGTTGGTCCAGGAGCCGGTTCAGGCCGCCGAGGGTGAGGGTGGAACGGGGCGTGGACGGCCGAGATGCCTGGACTGACCGTGCTCCGACCGTTGACGTGAGGGGTCGCCAACAATGACGAGCATTGATTATTAATGTAACAGTGCGCCGAGGACGTGGTAAGGCAGCCTGCCCGATCCGTCGATTTACGGTGACCTCGAGATCGAGCGGGGTCCAGCAGCGCGCATCGTCCGTCGGTCAGGCCGGGAAGTGGAGTTCGACGGTGAGGCCTCCGCCGGGGCGGGACTGCGCGGTCAGGTGGGCGGCGTGGGCGACCGCGATCGCCCGCACGATGGACAGGCCCAGGCCGTGGTGGCCGTCGTCGGCGACGCGGCGCATCCGCTGGAACGGTTCGAAGAGGCGCTCGACCTGCTCTGGTGGTACCACCGCGCCGGTGTTGGCCACGATCAGGCGGACGTGGCCGTCGATGCCGCGGACGTGCACCTCGACGGCACCGGCCGGCTCGTTGTAGTGGATGGCGTTGTCGAGCAGGTTGGCCACGAGGCGGGCCAGCAGCATCCGGTCGCCGACCATCGTCGCCGGGCGGATCACCGTCTGCAGGCGCAGGTCGTGGCGTTGCAGCTCCGCGGACCGCTCGGCCAGCGCCGTGGTGACCACCTCGTCGAGGTCGAGCGGCTCGCCCTCGTCGCGGGCCGACTCGCTGCCGGCGAGGGTGAGCAGCGACTCCAGCAGCTCGCCGCGGTGCCGGTTGATCGCCAGCAGCTGCTCGAAGTTGGCGCGGTACGACTCGGTGGTGGCGTCCGGGTCGATGAGCGGCTCCTCGAGGAGGGCATGCTCCACGGTCAGCGGCGTGCGCAGCTCGTGCGCGGCGTTGGCGACGAACCGTTTGTGCCCGTCGAGGGCCACCTCGAGCCGCCCGAGCAGCCCGTCGATGGTGTCGGCGAGGTGTTTGAACTCGTCGCGGGGACCGGTCAGGGCGAGTCGCTCGTGGACGTTTCGGCCGGAGATGCGCTGCAGCGAGCCGCTCATCGTGCGGATCGGGCGCAGCATCCGCCCGGCGATCAGCCAGCCGAAGCCGAGCGACAGCGGCACCATGAGCAGCAGCGCGATGCCGGGCACGACCAGCATCTCATCGGGGAAGTCGTCCCCGGTCAGGTCAGGGGGCTTCTCCGGGATCTCTTCGCGGCCGAGGCCGGGCACCGGCGGTGGTACCGCGGCGGCGCCGGGCGGCCCGACGGACCGGTCGGGCAGGGCGCCGTTCAGGCTGGCGACGATGATCAGCAGCACGGCACCGGAGACGACGGTCACGAGGCAGTACAGGAGCGTGAGCCGCCACCGCAGCCGGTTCGAGGGGCGCACGGTGCTCAGATCCGGTAGCCGGCGCGGGCGACGGTCTCGATGAGCGGCGGGTCGCCGAGCTTCGCCCGCAGCCGGTTGATGGTGGCCTTCACGGTGGTGGTGAACGGGTCGGCGGCCTCGTCCCAGACCTGGTCGAGCAGCTCCTCGGCCGAGACGACCCGGCCCTGAGCGGTCAGCAGGTACTCCAGCACGGCGAGCTCCTTCGGGCTGAGCGGCAGGCGCGCGCCGGCCCGGGTGGCGACCCGCTGGGCCGGGTCCAGCCGCAGGTCGCCGTGGGTGAGCACGGGCGGGACGGCTGGACGGGTGCGGCGGCCGACAGCCCGGATCCGCGCGACCAGCTCCGCATAGGCGAACGGCTTCGGCAGGTAGTCGTCGGCGCCGATGCCGAGGCCTTCGACCCGCTGCGCGACGGTGCCCGAGGCGGTCAGCATGAGCACCCGGCTGGGCGACTCGCGGGCGATGAGCGTGCGGCACACCTCGTCGCCGTGCACGGCGGGCAGGTCCCGGTCGAGCACGACGACGTCGTAGTCGACGAGGTCCGTGCGCTCCAGCGCGGCCGCGCCGTCGTAGGCGACGTCGACGGCCATGCCCTCCCGGCGCAGCACCCGCGCGACCGAGTCGGCGAGCTGCTTCTGGTCCTCCACCACCAGCACTCTCACCGCGCCGAGCCTAGTCACAGTACGGTCACAGCCTGGTCACAGCCGCGCGGACCGTGCTGTGACCGGCCGCGGACTACAACTGCCGTCAATGCACACGCAGACGGGAGAGGATCCATGACGGCCGTCATCGAGACGGAACATCTGACCAAGCGGTACGGCAGGAAGACCGCACTGTCCGACTGCACCCTCCGGGTGCCGGCCGGGAAGATCGTGGGCCTGGTCGGGCCGAACGGGGCCGGCAAGTCCACGCTGCTGTCGCTGACCTGCGGGCTGTTCGCGCCCAGCGAGGGCCGCATCGAGGTACTGGGTGGGCGGCCGGCGGGCACCGCCGCCCAGTTGGCACGGGTCGGCTTCGTCGCGCAGGACGCGCCGGTCTACGCCGGGCTGTCGGTTGCCGAGCACCTGAAGCTCGGCGCGCGCCTCAACCCGGGATGGGACGAGTCGCTCGCCCGGCGGCGCATCGACCGGCTGGGCCTGGACCCGGCGCAGAAGGCGGGCCGCCTCTCCGGCGGCCAGCGCGCCCAGCTGGCCCTGACCGTCGCCGCGGCGAAGCGGGGTGAGCTGCTGATTCTCGACGAGCCGGTCGCGTCGCTGGACCCGATCGCCCGCCGGGCGTTCATGCACGACCTGCTGTCGTTCGTCGAGGAGCTCGGGGTGAGCGTCGTGCTGTCCTCGCACCTGCTGAGCGACCTGTCCCACGTCTGCGACCACCTGGTGGTGCTGGCCGGCGGGCAGGTGCAGCTGGCCGGTGACGTCACCGACCTGCTGGCGGTGCACCACCGGCTGCGGGTGGACGGTGGAGGGCTCGACGGGCGGCTGCCGGCCGCGGCGCGGGTCGTGCACACCGAGCGGACGGTCGCCGGTACCACGGCGATCATCCGGTCGCCGGAGCCGGTTCCCGGTGCCGAGCGCGCCGACCTGGAGGACGTCGGGCTGGCGTACATGATGGCGATGGAGGTGCAGCGATGATCTGGCTCGCCTGGCGGCAGCTGCGCACGCAGGTCCTCGTCGCGGTGGTCGGGCTGGCGGTGTTCGCGGCCTACCTGGTCTACCTCGGGTTCCGCATCCGGCACGACTACCTCGCCGACGTGGTCAACTGCGTGCCCAGCGACTGCGCCAGCAGCCGGCGGCTGTTCGCCGACCGTTACGTCGCGCAGGTGTCCCTGCTCGGCCTGCTGCTGCTCGCCCTTCCCGGCATCGTCGGCGCCTTCTGGGGCGCGCCGCTGGTGGCCCGGGAGCTGGAGACGAAGACCGACCTGCTGGTGTGGAACCAGAGCGTCACCCGCGGCCGCTGGCTCGCGGTGAAGCTGCTGGTGGTCGGGGCTGCGGCGGTGGCGGTCAGCGGCGCCTTCAGCCTCCTGCTCACGTGGAGCGTGAGCCGCTACGACCAGTGGGCCGGCGACCGGTTCGCCGCGATGAGCTTCGCCGCGCGCAACGTCGTACCGCTGGGCTACGCGGCGTTCGCGTTCGTCCTGGGCGTGCTCGTCGGGCTGCTGGTTCGGCGCACGGTCCCGGCGATGGCGATCGTGCTGGCCGTGTTCGCGGCCCTGCAGGTCGTCGTCCCGACGGCGGTCCGGTCGCACCTCCTGCCGCCGGTCTCCAGCACCGTGGCGTTCAACGGTGAGGCGATGCAGCACGCGCACGGCTTCGGCATGAGTCCGGAGACCGGGGCGAGCATCGTGGGCTACGTCATGCCGGGCACGTGGCCGATGGACTCGCAGTTCAAGGTGTTCAACGCGGACGGGACGCCCTACACCAGCACCCAGTCCCGCCAGTGCATGACCGGGACCCCGGACAAGGACTTCGAGTGCATGACGCAGCAGAACCTGCACTTCTCGTACACCTACCAGCCGGGCAGCCGGTACTGGCCGTTCCAGTGGATCGAGCTCTCGGCGTACACCCTCCTGGCCCTGCTCCTGGCCGGCGTCTCGTTCCTGTGGATCCGCCGCCGGGTCAGCTGAGCGACCGGGCCCGCTCCAGCAGGGCCCGGCGTTCGGGCTCGGAGGTCACGCGGGCGGCCGACGCGCGGAACAGGTCGGCCGCCCGCACCGCGTCGCCCGTGCGGGAGACCAGGTCGGCCTCGGCGGCCAGGGCCAGGGGGTAGTCGTCCAGCGCGCCGCCGGCCCGCGCATCGGCCAGCAGCCGCAGGCCGGCCTCCGGGCCGTGGGCGTAGCCGTGCGCCACGGCCCGGTTCAGGGCGATGACCGGGGTCGGCTGGAGCCGGATCAGCGCGTCGTACGTGGCGGCCACGGTCGCCCAGTCCGTCGACGCGGGGTCGGGCGAGGTCGCGTGGCAGGCGGCGATGCGGGCCTGCAGCGCGTAGGGGCCGTTCGAGGCGGGCAGCAGCGCGACCGCCTCGGCGATCATCGCGGTGTCCCAGCGGGTCCGGTCCTGCTGGTCCAGGGTCACCAGGTTGCCCTCGGCGTCCCGGCGGGCGGCGCGGCGGGAGTGCTGGAAGAGGAAGAGCGCCAGCGCGGCGGCGACCTCGGGCTCCGCCGGCATCAGCGACCGCAGGAGCCGGGCCAGCCGGATCGCCTCCTCGGCGAAGGCCGGCTCGCCGGACGCGTTGTAGCCCTGCGTGAAGAGCAGGTACAACACCGCCAGGACGCCGGGGAGGCGTTCGGCCAGCGCCGGGCCGGTCGGCACCCGGTAGGGGATGTGGGCGTCGGCGATCTTCGATTTTGCCCGCGTCAGGCGGCGGGTCATCGCCGACTCCGAGGCCAGGAACGCCCGCGCGATCGCCCCGGTGGGGACCCCGCAGACGACGCGCAGGGTCAGGGCCACGCGCGACTCCAGTGCCAGGGCAGGGTGGCAGCAGGTGAAGACCAGCCGGAGGCGGTCGTCGTCGATCTCATGGGTGAGCGCCTCCCCGGAGCCGAGCTGTGCCAGCTCACGCAGCTTGCGCTGCTCGACCGAGGACCGGCGCAGCACGTCGACCGCCCGGTTGCGGGCCACCGTCATCAGCCAGCCGCCGGGGTTGTCCGGCACGCCGGTCGAGGGCCACCGCTCCAGCGCCATCGTCAGCGCGTCCTGCGCGCAGTCCTCGGCCAGGCTCCAGTCGCCGGTGATGCGGATGAGGGTGGCGACGATCCGCGGGAACGCGTCCGCCGCCACCTCGTACGGCGTCACAGATCGGCGAACGGGCGCAGCTCGATGCGGCCGTTGCGGGCCATCGGGTGAGTGCGGGCCACCTCGATCGCCTCGTCGAGGTCGGCGCAGTCGATCAGGTCGAAGCCCACGATGACCTCCTTCGTCTCGGCGAACGGGCCGTCGGAGACGAGCAGCTCGCCGTTGCGGACGCGGACCGTCGTCGCCGACGACGTCGGCGCGAGCTGGTGGCCCTGCTCCCGCCGGCCCTTCGCGTCGTTCTCCTCGACCCAGGCGAAGATGTCGGGCTCCGGCGACGGATCGGTGTCGGGTGCGCTGTCGGTGCAGACGAACATCATGTACTTCATGTCAGCTCCTCGTTCGGTAGCGGCTTCATCAGCATGACGAACGGCGACGCCCAGATCGGACACCTAGGGTGTGGTACGTGCCGCCAACCCTCTCGGTCCTTACCCGCAACAAGGACTTCCGCCACCTCTTCGCCGCCGACCTGATCGGGCTGGGTGCCGACTGGTTCGTCATGATTCCCCTGCTCAGCCTGCTGCCGCAGCTCACCGGCTCCGGCGTGTGGGGCGCGCTCGTGCTGGCCGCCGACACGGGCGTGATCGCCCTGCTGCTGCCATACACGGGCACGGTCGCCGACCGGCTCGACCGCCGCAAGATCATGGTCACCGCCAACCTGGCGATGGCGGTGTGCACTTTGAGTCTGCTCTTCGTGCGTACCGCGGCGACCGCCTGGCTCGCCGTCGCCGCGATCGGGGTCGTCGCCGTGGCGAAGGCGTTCTTCGTCCCGGCCGCCTCGGCCGGGCTGCCCAACGTCGTCGACGCGGAGGACCTGCCGGCCGCCAACGCGCTCAGCGGCTCGGCGTGGGGCACGATGCTGGTCGTCGGCGCGTCGCTGGGCGGCGTGGCGTCGTCGATCGCCGGCCCCTACCCGTGCTTCGGCCTCGCCAGCGCGCTGCTCCTGCTGGCCGCCTTCCAGGGCTGGCGGATCCGCCGCCCGCTCCAGGCGGGGGCGCCCGCGGACGGTCAGGCGGGGGTGGGCGAGGCACTGCGGTACATCCGGAACCATCCGCGCGTCGCCTCACTCGTCACGGTCAAGTGCGCCGTCGGCCTCGGCAACGGCGTCCTCACCGCGTTTCCGCTGCTGGCAGCCGTGCTGGGGGCCGGCCCGGCGGGGCTCGGCCTGCTGTTCGCGGCGCGGGGGCTCGGCGCGCTCATCGGGCCGCTGGTGCTGCGGCGGGTGCTGAACCACCGGGCCTGGATCCTGCCTGGCCTGGCCGTTTCCATGGCGATCTACGGCATCGCGTACCTCGGCGTCAGTGTCGCCGGCTGGTTCCCGCTCGTGCTGGTCGGCGTCGTCATCGCCCACCTCGCCGGCGGCGGCAACTGGATGATGTCGAACTACCAGCTCCAGGCCGAGGTGCCCGACGCGCTGCGGGGCCGGGTCTTCGCCACCGACGTCATGCTCGCGACCCTCGCCGTCTCGGTGTCGCAGCTGGCCGTCGGCGCCTTCGTCGACCGGGTCGACCCGCGCCCGCTGGTGGCGATCAGCGGCGCGGTGACCCTCGTGTACGCGATCGGCTGGGGGCTGGTCACCCGGCGTGGCGCGAGCGGCGCGCCTGAGCTATCCTCGTGATATCACTTCGATAGCCGGGAGATGTCATGGAGAGACGTGCGTTCCGCCTTCCTGGGTTCCTGATGCTCGCGCTGCTGCTGGCCATCGCGATCGTGTCGGTCGCGGTGGTGGCGTCCCTGCCCGAGGACACCGCCGGCGGCCTGGTCGCCGCCGCCTCGCTGGTCGTGGTCGTCATCGCCGCCGGGTTCAGCGTGGTCAACCCGAACGAGGCCCGGGTCGTGCAGTTCTTCGGCCGCTATGTCGGCACGCTGCAGGAGGCCGGCTTCCACTGGACCGTCCCGTTCAGCGCCAAGCGGCGCATCTCGCGCCGGGTCCGCAACTTCGAGACCGCCCGGCTGAAGGTCTCCGACGCCGACGGCAACCCCGTCGAGATCGCCGCCGTCGTCGTCTGGCGGGTCGTCGACACGTTCAAGGCCAGCTTCGGCGTCGACGACCACATCTCGTACGTCGCGGTCCAGGCCGAGGCGGCCGTCCGGCACCTCGCCACCAGCTACCCCTACGAGGCGCACGACGACGGCCGGGCCAGCCTGCGCGAGGGCAACGTGGTCAGCGAGGAGCTCAGCACCGAGCTGGGGGAGCGGGTCTCGCTCGCCGGGGTCGAGGTGCTGGAGTCGCGCATCACCCACCTCGCCTACGCGCCGGAGATCGCCCAGGCGATGCTCGCCCGGCAGCAGGCCAGCGCCATCGTCGGCGCCCGCTACAAGATCGTGGAGGGGGCCGTGGGCATGGTCCAGAGCGCGCTGGAGCGGCTCAGCGAGCTGGAGGTCGTCGAGCTCGACGAGGAGCGCAAGGCGCAGATGGTGGCCAACCTGCTGGTGGTCCTCTGCGGCGACCGCAACGTCCAGCCCGTCGTCAACACCGGCTCGCTCTACGCCTGACCGCCATGGCCGAGCGCAAGAAGCTGCTGCTGCGGCTCGATCCGCAGGTCTACGACGCGGTCGCCCGCTGGGCCGCCGACGACCTGCGCAGCGTCAACGCCCAGATCGAGTTCGCGCTGCGCCTCGCCCTGCGTCAGGCCGGCCGGGCATCGCGGGCGGAGCCGGCCGATCCGCCGGATCCGGCCGATCCGCCGGATCCCGAGGACTGAACCCCGACGTCCTCATGGTGAGATGAGGGGCATGGCTCTGCTGTCCGAACCCGTCGTGGCCCGCGTGCCCGCGACGAGCGCGAACCTCGGTCCCGGCTTCGACGCGCTGGGCCTCGCCCTGACCCTGTATGACGTGGTCGAGGCCCGGGTCGCCGCCGCCGGCGTCACGGTCGAGGTCCGCGGCGAGGGGGCGGGCGACCTGCCCGGCGACGAGAGCCACCTCGTGGTCCGCACCATGCGGCGGACGTTCGACCTGCTCGGCGAGCAGCCCCCGGGCCTGGCCCTGCGGTGTGACAACCGCATTCCCCAGGCCCGGGGGCTCGGCTCGTCCTCGGCCGCGATCGTCGCGGGCATCGTGCTGGCGCGCGGGCTGGTCGACGGCGGGGCCGAGCGCCTCGACGACGTGGCCGCCCTGGCCCTGGCCAGCGAGATCGAGGGCCACCCCGACAACGTGGCGCCGTGCCTGCTGGGCGGGTTCACGATCGCGTGGACCGACGACGACAACCGGGGTGCTTCGGCAGTACGGCGGGAGCCGGCGCCCGGCATCCGCCCCGTCGTCTTCGTGCCCGAGGAGCGCGGCCTGACCGAGGTGGCGCGCGCCGCGCTGCCGCCCGCGGTGCCGCACGCCGACGCGGCGTTCAACGCGGGCCGCGCCGCGCTGCTGGTGCACGCGCTGGCCGGCGACCCCGGCCGGTTGTTCGCCGCCACTGAGGATCGGCTCCATCAGCGGTACCGCGCGGAAGGCATGCCGGCGACCGCCGAGCTCGTCGCCGGCCTGCGCGACCAGCACGTGGCCGCCGTGGTCTCGGGCGCCGGGCCCAGCGTGCTGGCGTTCGCGGTGGCCGACTGGACGCCCGTGCCGATGCCGGGTTGGCGTGTTCTGCCGCTGGACGTCGACATGACCGGTGCACGTCTCGGCGGTGAGCTGGGATGGGGTACGCTTGAACACGCCGAGCGGGACCCTGTTGCCGCTGGCTAGCTGAGTTGATTACTCTCTAGTCCTACAGCAGCCGCTCAGTGCGGCGATCTCATGCGGGGCGGCGTGCTCCGATTTCCGTGGCACCCCTTGCGCACGCCCGGCCGCCAACCCGCGTTTCCTGTGGTCGCACGCGCACGGCTGGGCAGGCCGCAGATGGTGGCGTCCAGCCCACCGCACAGCGCTGCAACACCTCCCGCACCCACGCGAGGCGGGAGCACACCGCGGGCCGCCCGGCCACCGTGTCTCGAATCCGGGCAGCTCCGGCCTAACGAGGGAAGGAATCCATTGAGCGACACCACCGACGTCACGTCGGATGTCTCCACCGGAGCAGAGGGCGCCGAGGCAGGCGCGACGCGCCGGCGGGCGCGCTCCGGCACGGGGCTGTCCAGCATGCTGCTCCCCGAGCTGCAGAGCCTGGCCGCCTCGTTGGGCATTTCCGGCACCGCCCGGATGCGCAAGGGCGAGCTGGTGACGGCCATCCAGGAGCGTCAGGCGGGTGAGTCGCGGCCGGCGGCCGCCGCTGCCCCGCGCGCCGCCCGCGCCGCGCGCACCGAGACCCCCGAGGCGGAATGGCCGTCCGCCACCGAGGTCACCGAGGCTCCCGCCCCCGCCCGCTCCCCTCGTCGGGCCACCCGCGCAGCCGGCCCGCCGGAGCCGCGCACCGTCCGTGAGGACACCGCCGCCGAGGCGGTGGCCGAGAAGCCGGCCGCGGCCGAGCCGGCCGCCGAGCACCACGGTGTGGCGCTACGTCGCACCGCACGAGCCTCCGCCGAACGCTGCCGATCT
>NZ_JBEXCY010000210.1:0-20199 GCF_040605515.1 Dactylosporangium sp. NPDC005572
GGTCTCGCCGAGCGCGAGGTACTCGTCCTCGCTCCATGGACCGACATGTTCGAGCCGCCGACGCCGCCGTGCACGGGCTGCCCGGCGTCGCCGAGGCCGTCGTCGCCGCCGCGAGGCGCATCGCGGTCGACGTCGAGACCGCCGCCGCCGACCCCCGCGCCCCGCGGGTCCTGGCCGGGGCGCGGGAGCTCGCGCTGCGGCTCGGGCACGCCCTCACCGCCGCGCTGCTGCTCGAACACGCCGCCTGGGCGCTCGATCGGGGCGACGAGCGCCCGACGCTGCTCGCGTCGCTGTGGACACTGCGCCAGCTGGGTCGGGCCGACGTCTCAGCGGAGCTGCACGAGCACTACGACGAGCTGCTGTAGCCGCGGCGGGCCCGGGCCGCGGCCAGCACGTACGCCGGGTCGCGGTCCAGGTTGTGCCGGTCGCGGTCGTAGCGGCGGGTCGTGCGCGGGTCGGCGTGCCCCATCGCGTCCTGCACGTCCTCGAGGGGCACGCCCTCGTCGCGGGCGGCGGTCGCGAACGCGTGACGCAGCGAGTGCGGCGACAGCCGCTCCCACGCCGGCACCCCGGCGTCCCGGGCCAGCCGCCGCACCAGCCGGAACACGGCGTGCCGGTCGACCCGCCCGCCGGTCGCGGTGACGAACAGCGGCCCGGGCGTGTCGCCGCGGCGGGCCACGAACGTGTCGATCGCGTGCGCCGCGGCCGGGGACAGCGCCCGCCGCCGCGACAGGCCGCCCTTGCCGGTGAACCGGACCGTGCGGTGCCCGCGTTCGACGCCGACGTCGGCGACGTCCAGGGCGACCACCTCACCGACCCGCAGCCCCAGGTCCGCCAGCAGCGCCAGGACGGCCCGGTCCCGCTCCGCGGTCGGGCCCGACAGGCGGGCCGCGGCGGCGAGCATCGCGTCGACCTCCGCCGCGGACAGCCCGACCGTCGAGGACACGTCCCGCGCCACCCGCGGCCGGTCCGCACCCCCGACCGGGTTGCTCGACACGATCTCCAGCCGCAGCAGGAACTGGTACCAGCTCGACAGCGCCGACAGTTTCCGCGCCACGCTCGCCGGGGCGAGCGGCTTGCCGGTCCGTCCGTCCACCGTGGACTCCAGGTCCCGGCCGTACGCGTTGACGTGCAGGAACGACGCCCGGACCGGGTCGACGCCACGCTCGGCGCACCAGGCGAGGAACTGGTGGACGTCGCGGCGGTACGCGGCCCGGGTGTGCGCGGACAGCCGCCGGTTGGCGAGCCAGCCCTCGGTGAAGTCGGCCAGCCCACCGGAGGGCGACGGCAGCGGCGAGAGGGTGGACATCGCCGCAGATTTTAGGGATTCACCCGCCAGACAGTGGTGCGCTTGACCGGCGTGTCTTCCAATGTCTGCGGGACCGGCACGTCGTAGGCGGCCACCAGCGTCAGCTGCTCCCGCGGCAGATAGGCCCGGCCGGGGTCGCCGGCCAGCACCGTCGCGCCGGTCGCCGCCGCCGCGCGCAGGAAGCCCAGCATCCGGGCCGTCATGTCGCGGCTGTAGAAGACGTCGCCCGCCAGTACCACATCCGCGTCCACCCGCTGGTCGAGCACGTCGGCCAGCAGCGCGGTGACCCGCACCGCGTTGACGGCCGCGTTGACCTCGATCGCCGCCACCGCGAGGGGGTCGATCTCGACCGCGGTCACCTCGGCCGCGCCGGCCAGCATCGCGGCGATCGCCACCAGCCCGGAGCCGGCGGCCAGGTCGAGGACCCGCCGCCCGGCGACCAGCCCCGGCTCGTCCAGCACGTGCCGGGCCAGGGCCTGCCCACCGGCCCACGCGAACGCCCAGAACGGCGGCGGCAGCTGTGCCCCGCCGTGGTCGGCCTCGGTGCGCTGCCACAGCTCGATCGCCTCGTCCGCCTGGTGCAGCACCACCTCCGGGACGAGCGGGACCTTCGCGGGGCGGGTGTTGGCCAGGACGAAATCTGTGCTCATCGGCTGCGACGCTACCAAGTCACTCCTGCGTGCGACGCCGCGCGTCAGCCACCGCCGGTACCGTCGATACATGGGGGGCAATGCCGTATTCGTCTGGATCATCCTCGGCCTCGCGGTGGCCGTGCTGATCCTGATCGCCCTGTACGTGGACTCGTGGCGGCGCAAGGACGACGCCTAGTTATCCACAGGCGGCGATCCGGTCTTCCGGCCGCTCCCGCGGCACGCCGAGGATGGTGGACATGCCACCACCGACGCCGGAGACCATCACCGCCGCGGTCGCGGCGCTGCGCGACGACGCCGCCGCGTGGCTGGCCGCTGCCACCGATCTGTCCCTCGCCCGGTTGCCGCCGCTCACGGTCGCGGAGCTGTCGGCCGTCGCGGGGCATTTCTCCGCATTCGTGGACCAGACCGCCGCGCTGCTCACGTCGGGCTCGTCGGCCTGCACGGCGACGGCGGACGCCCTGAGGACGGCGGCGGCAGCCTACGAGCGGGACGAGGCGGCGGCCGTGCACCGACTGCGGCAGACATGGTGACGACCGACCTCCCTGACGTCCTGGACGTTGCGCGGCGGCTCGCCGAGCTGTGCGACGACGGGGAACTGGGCCGGCTCGTCCACGACGTGCGGGAGCGGCTCGCGGTCATGATGCGTTCTCCCGGCGATCCGATGGCGTTGTGGCGTGCGGCCGAGCGGTGGTCTGCGGTTGCGGTCACCGTCACACACAGGGGCGGGCTGCTCGGGGCGGACACGTTACGGGCCGACAACCGGTGGCGCGGGCCGGCCGCCGACGCCTATGTGCAGGGGCTGCGCACCCAGCGGGCCGCGTTCGCCGAGACGGCCGGGGCTGCTTCGGCGGTCGCGGCCGCGCTGCGGGACCTCGCGGTCGCGCTGACCACGTTCTGGGCGGCCCTCGGCGTGGCGGTCTCGGCGCTCGCCGTGCGGCTAGCCGCGGCCATCGCCACCTGCGCCATCCCGCTCGCGATCCCGGCCGCGGCCGCAGCCGGTGTGGCTGCGCTCGCCGAGTTCCTCGCCGTCGCCGGGATGTTGCTGGCAAACCTGCACGAGACCGCCGGGAGGCTGCTGCGCAACCCGCCCGACCCGCGGTGGCCCACGCTCGCCGCGCCCGCCCTCGCCGACGGGAGCATGACCGACGGGGACGGCAGCGGGTGGCGGTTGCGGTACTAATGAGGCCGTGAAACCGCACATCGACACCGCCCAGCGGCAGGCCCGGCTCGCCTGGCGGCACGGGCTGGCCGGGCCCGTCACCGCCGGGCACGGGCCGCCCGACGTCGCCGCCGGGCTCGTCGCACTCCACGCCACCGACGCCGCCACCGTCCACCTGTCCATCGCCGCCCGCCTGCACACCCCGCTCGTCGAGGGCGTCGAGCAGGCCCTGTACCGCGACCGCACGCTCCTGCGGATGCTCGGCATGCGGCGCACGATGTTCGTCGTGCCCGTCGGGTTCGCGCCGGTCGTGCAGGCCGCCGCCACCCGCGCGATCGCCGCCGCCCAGCGGCAACTGCTGGTCAAGCACCTGCGAGAGTGCGGGGTCGGCGACGCCGACTGGCTGGCGGACGTGGAGGCGTCGACGTACGCGGCGCTGCTCGCCCGGGGCAGCGCGACCGCCGCGCAGCTGGCCGCCGACGAGCCGCGGCTGCGGACCGAGCTGGCGTTCCCGCAGGGCAGCCAGTACGCCACCAGCCGGGTGCTGTTCCTGCTGTCCGCCGACGGCCGCATCGTGCGCGGCCGGCCGGTCGGTTCGTGGCTGAGCAGCCAGTACGCGTGGTCGCCGGCCGCCGCCTGGCTCGGCGCCGACCTGCCGGAGCTCGACCCCGCGCAGGCCCGGGCCGAACTGGTGCGGGCCTGGCTGGCGCGGTACGGGCCGGGCACCCTCGCCGACCTGAAGTGGTGGACCGGCTGGACCGTGACCCAGACCCGCGCCGCCCTGAAAGCCCTGGAGGCGGTCGAGGTGACGCTCGACGGCGGCGACACCGGCTGGGTCCTGCCCGACGACGTCGACCCCGTCGAGCCGCCGCCGCCGTGGGTGGCGCTGCTGCCCGGCCTCGACCCGACCATGATGGGCTGGGTGTCGCGGGAGTGGTACCTCGGCCCGCACGCACCGCAGCTGTTCGACCGCACCGGCAACGCCGGCCCGACCGTGTGGGCCGACGGGCGCGTGATCGGCGGCTGGGCCTGCCCACCGGCCGGCGGCGCGGCCGTCGAGCTGCTGGAGGACGTGCCGGCGCCGGTCCGCGCGGCGGTGGCGACGGCCACCGGGGAGCTGTCGGGCTGGCTGGACGGCGTGCGGGTGACACCCCGGTTCCGCACGCCGCTGGAGAAGCGCCTCGCCGGCGCCTGATCCAGCCTGACATGTCCGCCCGTCGAGTGCATCTGACCGACCGCCCGGCAGACTCCGCGGCGCCTCATCGGCGATGATGACGACGTGTCCGCGGGGCATGGTCAGCTCAGCCAGCTCGGTCCCGTACGGCGGTCGCGCCGCGGCCCGGCGGTGGTGGCGATCGTCATCGCCGTGCTGGGCGTCGTCGGCGTGGCCGTCCGGCTGGACACCGCCGACGACGGGACGATCCTGCCGCTGGGCTGGTCGGCGCTGCGCCCCGACGGTGTCGTCGTCGTGGTCCCCGACCCCGGCGGGACCACCCTGCGCACCGGTGACCTGGTCACCTCGATCGGCGGGCGCCGCCTCGCCGACGGCCTCGGCACACTGCAGCGGCCCGAGCCCGGTGCCGAGATCCCGTACGACGTCACCCGGGACGGCTCGGCGCCGGCATCGGTCGTCCGGGTCGAACGGCCCGCGATCCGGCCGCTGGCCGACCAGGCGTGGGGCAACCTCGCCTTCGTTCTCGCGCTGGCGGTCCTCGCCGCGGCGCTCTACGTCCGCCGCCCCGAGGAACCGTCGACCGGACCGCTGCTGGTGCTCGGGGCCGGCCTGCTCGGTAGCACCGCCGTCGTGGTCGCCGGGCTCCCCGCGCTCGCCCTGGCCACCGGCGGGCCGGTGTTCTGGCTGTTCCAGCTCAACACCATCGGGGTCTACTCGGTCGCCTGGGGCGGCCTGCTCGCCTTCTCGCTGGCATCCATCGACGGGCATCCCTGGGGTGGTCGCCGGGCCGTGCGGATCGCGTACGCCGGGCCGCTGGCCGTCATGCTCGCGTGGGCCGCGGTCGCCGGCCTCCTCGCCCCGAACCAGCTGCGGTGGCTGGCCCTGGTCCACAGCGGGCAGACCGCGGTCGCCGCCGCGGCGCTGCTGGCCAGCACGGTGTCCGGCGTGGTCGCCTACCGGACGGTTGCGGACCCGCTGATGCGCAGCCGGTTGCGCTGGCTCGGCGGCGGCGGCGCCGCCGCGGCCCTGGTCAGCATCCTCGGCTGGCACCTGCCGCAGCTGGTGACCGGGGACCAGTTGCTGCCGTGGGGCGACCTCGGCCTGGCCGGGTTGCCGTTCGTCGCCGCGATCGGGGTGGCGCTGCGCCGGCAGTACCTGTTCGACATCGAGCGGCTGGCGAACCGGTCCCTGGCGTACGCCGCGACGGTCGCCGTCCTGGTGGCCGGGTACGCGATCGTGGTCGCGCTGCTGGTCAGCGGCCTGCACCTGTCGGACACGGTCGCCGCAGCCCTGGCCGCGGCCGCCGCGGCCGTCGCGCTGGCCCCGCTGCGCACGGCCGCGCAGCGGGCCGTCGACCGGCTGATGTACGGCGACCGCCACGACCCGGCCGGAGCGCTGGACCGGTTGGGGGCGCGCCTCGGCTCGGCGATGCTGCCGGCCGACGTGCTGCCGGCGGTGGTGCAGACCGTGGCCCGCTCGCTGCGTGTGCCGTACGCCGCGATCGACCTCGCGGACGGCGCGGGCGGTTTCCAGCTCGCCGCCGAGTACGGCGCGCCGACCGAGCCGGTGCACGTGGAGCCGCTGCACTATCAGCGGCAGTCGGTCGGCCGGCTGCGGGTGTCGGCGCGCGGGCGCGACGATCCGCTCGACGCGGCGGACGTGGCGCTGCTCGGCTCGCTGGCGCGGCAGGCCGGCCTGGCGGTGCAGGCCGTGCGGTTGCACGACGACCTGGTGCGGTCCCGGGCCGACGTGGTCGCCTCCCGGGAGGACGAGCGGCGGCGGCTGCGCCGGGACCTGCACGACGGGCTCGGCCCGACGCTGGCCGCGATCGGGCTGAAGGCCGAGCTCGCCGCCCGTGACGTGCCCGCCGGGTCGGCGGCGCACGCGCTGCTCGCCGAGATCTCGGCCGAGGCGACCGCCTCGGTGACCGACGTGCGGCGCCTGGTGGAGGCGCTGCGGCCGCCCGCCCTCGACGAGCTCGGCCTGGTCGGGGCGGTCCGGTCCCGGGCGGACGCGCTCGCGGGCGCGGTCGCCATCGAGGTCCGCGGCGAGGAGGACGGCGCCGCGCCGGCGCCGCTGCCGGCCGCGGTCGAGACGGCGGCCTACCGCATCGCCGTGGAGGCGATGACCAATGTGGTCCGGCACAGCGGCGCGACCTCCTGCACGGTGCTCATCGCGCGGCATCCGGACTCGGTCGAGGTGACCGTGGCCGACGACGGCCGCGGGCTCGATCCGGCGCGGCCGGACGGGGTCGGCCTGCGCTCGATCCGTGAGCGCGCCGCCGAGGTCGGCGGCGAATGGTCGATAGGCTCCACGGCCGGGGGCGGCACCCGCGTGCACGCACATCTGCCGCTGCCCCCGGGCGGGAGGACAGGATGATCCGGCTGCTGATCGCCGACGACCACCCGATGTTCGTGTCCGGGCTGACGGCGCTGCTCGACGCCGAGGAGGACATGAGCGTCGTCGCGGTCGCCGCGACCGGTACGGATGCGCTGCGCGCCGCCACCGAGCAGGCACCGGACGTCGCGGTGCTGGACGTGAACATGCCCGGCGGCGACGGGCTGACGGTCGCGGCCGGGCTGCGGGCGGCCGGGCTGCCCACCCGGGCGCTGATCCTCACCATGTTCGACGACGACGAGAACGTGCTCGCCGCGTTGCGTGCGGGTGCCTACGGTTACGCGCTGAAGGGCTCCGGCCCGCAGGAGATCCTGGCGGCGGTGCGCGCGGTCGCCCGCGGCGAGGCCGTCTTCGGCGCCGGGGTCGCCGCGAAGCTGCTCGGCCACTTCGCGCGGGCGGCGTCGGCGTCGCCGTTTCCCCAGCTGACCGAGCGGGAGCACGAGGTGCTCGGGCTGCTCGCGCGCGGCATGGACAACACGGCCATCGCCCGGCGGCTCGGCATCAGCGGCAAGACGGTGCGCAACCACGTCTCGAACGTGATCATGAAGCTGCACGTGGCCGACCGGTCCGGCGCCATCCTGCGCGCCCGCGAGGCCGGGCTGGGCGGGCTGGGCGGGTCTGAGCCGCGCTGAACCTCCCGACCGGGACGGGACATCGTCCCGTGACACCGGGATACCCCCCACCGGACGCTGACGGCGACCACACAGCCGAGGCGAGGGGAAGAACGGTCATGAGAACGGTCTACAAGGTCCTGGCGTACGTCATAGCGGCCGAGGTCGTCGTCCAGGCGATGATGATCGCGTGGGCGGTGGCCGGCCTGGGCGCCTGGGTCGACGGCGGCGGCGTCTTTGACAAGTCGGTGATGGAGAGCGAGCAGGTGCCGTTCACCGAGGTCGCCGGGATCATCGTGCACGGGATCAACGGCGGGCTGCTGATCCCGGTCCTCGCCCTGCTGCTGCTCATCTCGTCGTTCTTCGCGAAGGTGCCGGGCGGGATCAGGTTCGGCGGGCTCGTTCTGGCGCTGGTGGCCGTCCAGATGACGCTCGGCTACGCCGGCCACGGCCTGCCGCTCGCGGGCCTGCTGCACGGCGGCAACGCGCTGCTGCTGTTCACGGCCGCCCTGTACACCGCGCGCCGGGTCGGCCGGGAGGCCGTGCCGGCCGAGCCAGCCAGCCTCGCGGCCAGGGTCTGACCGGCGGTGCCGCGTACCCGCCGGGTCCGCCTGGCCGTCGCCGTCACCGCGACGCTGCTCATCGTCGGCCCGTTCGCCTGGCTGTGGCAGGACAGCCGGCTACCCCGGCAGTACTCGATCATGTCGATGGGGTACGCGGACCACGGCGGCGGCGCGCCGGGCCACCACGACGGCCACGACGGCCACGGCGGACGGGACATTACCACGCTCGTCACGGACCGCGACCGGCCCGCGGACGTCGCGGTGACGCTGACCGCGCGGCAGGAGCGGTTCCGGCTCGCGTCGGGCCGCACGGTGGACGGCTACACGCTCAACGGCGCCTCGCCCGGCCCGACGATCACCGCCCGGGCCGGGCAGCTGGTGGAGGTACGGCTGGTCAACGACAACGTCCGCGCCGGGATCACGCTGCACTGGCACGGCGTCGACGTGCCCAACGCCGAGGACGGCGTGGCCGGGGTGACCCAGGACGCCGTGCGCCCCGGGGCCGAGCACGTCTACCGGTTCGTCGCGCCGGCGCCGGGAACCTTCTGGTACCACTCCCACCAGGTCTCGCACGAGCAGGTGGCCCGCGGCCTGTTCGGGGCCCTGGTGGTGCTCCCGCCGGACCCGCCCGCGGTCGACGTCGTCGCGCTCACCCACGTCTACGACGGGGTGCGCACGATCAACGGCGACAGCCGCGACCTGCGCGTGGCCGCCGGGCCGGGGACGGTCGTCCGGGTGCGCCTGATCAACAGCGACAACGGCCCGACGTCGGCCTGGGTGGCGGGCGCGCCGTACCGGGTGGTCGCCGTCGACGGTACCGAGGTGCACGGGCCCACCCCGGTCGCCGACACGTCGTTGCTCGTCACGGCGGGCGGCCGGGCCGATCTGGAGATCACGATGCCGGACCGCGGCTCGCCGGTGCGCGTGCAGGTCGGCGGCGGGCTGTCGGTGGTCCTGGGCTCCGGCGAACCGCCCCGCGTCGCGCAGCCGGCCAAGGTGCTGGATCTGCTCGGCTACGGCACCCCGGCAGCGTTGGGGTTCGACCCGGGCGCGGCCGACCGCACCTTCCGGTACGAGATCGGCCGCCGGCCGGGCTTCGTCGCCGGCCGCCCCGGAATGTTCTGGACGATCAACGGCCACCTGTACCCGGACGTTCCGATGTACACGGTCGCCGAGGGCGACGTCGTGCGGATGACGGTCGTCAACACCAGCGGCGAGGTGCACCCGATGCACCTGCACGGCCACCACGCGGTGGTGCTCAGCCGCGACGGCGTAACCGCGACCGGCAGCCCGTGGTGGTTCGACTCGCTCAACGTCGGTGACGGGGAGCGCTACGAGATCGCGTTCGTGGCGGACAACCCGGGGGTCTGGGCGGATCACTGCCACAACCTCAAGCACGCGGCCGACGGGCTGGTCGCACACCTGATGTACGCCGGATACACGACGCCGTTCCTCCTCGGCGCGGCGACCGGCAACAGCCCGGAGTGAGAGGTGAGCCCGATGCGATGGTGGGCCCTCGCCAGCGGGGTGCTCGGCCTGGCCGCCGACCTGCTCCTGGTGGCGTTCTACGCGGTGGCGCAGCCCTGGACGGACGCGCCGCACGAGACGTCGCTCGGCGCCGTCAACGACTACCTGGTGATCTTCCAGTTCGCCGCGTTGCTGCCGGTCGTCGTCGGCCTGGGCCGGCGGCTGCCGCCGGCCCGCCGGGTCCGGGTGTGGACCGCGATCGGGGCGGGCGCCTGCGTGGCCGTGGTGGTGCTCCAGGTGCTGCTGGTCACCGGCGTGCTCCCGTTCGACGTGCAGGTCGGCCTGGTCTCGGCCGGGAGCGTGGCGTCGATGTTGTGGGCCGGGGCGATCAGCGACAGCCCGGCGAACCCCGCGCCGGTGCGGCGCCTGGGCCGGATCCTGCTGGCGGGCGTGCCGGTGGCGATGCTGGCGTTCCTCGCCGGCACGGTCGTCACGGTCGCGGCGGGCGTCGACTGGGCCTGGGTGGCGGGCGGGGCCGTGGGCACGATCCTCTGGTTCCTGTTCCCGCTCTGGGCTGTGCTGCTCGGCGTCACGTCACCGGGCCGCACGCCGCTGTCGGCAGCGGAGCTGCGATGACAGGCCAGGCTAAGGTCGATGCATGGTCCGGATCGAGCAGGGCGTGCCGGCCGGACTGTCCGGCGAGGGGCGGCGGTGGCTGGACGGGCAGGCCCGGCGGCTGGCCGCGCTGCGGGCCGCGCTGCCGGCCGGGTTCAGCCTCGACCTGACGCCGGAGTCGCTCGTGCTCCTTGAGCCGCTCGTCGTGCGAAAGCTCGGCGGCGGTCGTGAGCGGGAGTTCCGCGACGGCGTGACCGGGTACGCCGGGGAGGTGCTGCTGCGCGTCGGGGGCGGGTGGTGGGGGTACGACATGCGGCCCGTCGTCGAGTTCGACCCGGCGCTGCGGCTCGAGCCCGTCGCGCCCGGGGACCTCGTCGAACTGGCCGTGCGGCGCCGGGACGGGGCCGTCTTCGAAGAGACCATCGGCGAGGTCGCCGCCCTGGTCGAGCGGCTCCGGGCCTTCAACCGGGGATGGGAGCCGACCCGCCTGGCCACGCCTGCGGACGAGACCGGCGCTGAGGACGTCGCCGAGGACATCGACGACGACCTCGCGTGGTGGCTGCGGCGGCAGGAGGTGGCGTTCCAGGAGTGGGTGGCCGGGCTGGGCGGTGGGGCGCGGGTGTGGGACTGCTCACCGCGGTCCGTCGAGACGTTGGAGCGGGTCCTGCTGGGCCTGCTGCCGGCCGGCAGCGTGCGGGGGGCCGACGACGGCAACCCGGTGGTGCAGGCCGCCGCCTGGTATGTCGGGGAGGCCATGATCCGCAACGCCGGCGGGCGGTGGGCGATGACGCCCGGGGTGCCGCGAGAGGACGACCTCATCACCGGCCGGCCGTACGTGGCGCCGGCGAAGGCGGGCAGGAGCGTCGCCGTCCCGGGCGTCATCGTCGCCAACCTGGTCATCCGGCAGGAGCCCGGCTATCTCGTGTCACGGTTCCGGCGGTACCTGGACCAGTGACCCCCGCGGCAAGGGTGCCGGGAGGGGTGTTCTAGGCTCAGGTCGGTTCGGTGAGCGTGCTGGAGTCCGACCCATCACGCTCCCACCATCAACTCCCTGTCCCGTCCTCCAGGTCGTCGAGGACGGATTCGAGCCGGTCCAGGTGGCGGTGCCACAGCCGGCGGTATGGGGCGAGCCACGCGTCGATCTCCGCGAGCGGCTCCGGGCACAGTTCGTAGTAGCGGCGCTGCGCGTCCTGCCGCACGGCGACCAGCCCGGCCTCCCGCAGCACCCGCAGGTGCTTCGAGGTGCCGGGCTGGGTCAGGCCGAGCCGCTCGGTGAGCGCCCCGACGGGCTGCGGCCCGTCCAGCAGCGCATCGAGGATGCGGCGGCGGGTGGGCTCGGCGAGCACGTCGAACGGAGGCACACCACCACGCTATATGCCCACCACGGCATACAGCGAGTCGGGCAGGGTGCCGGGGTGCAGGATGCCGAGCCGCTGGGTGGCCCGGGTGAGCGCGACGTAGAGGTCGTTGGCGCCGCGCGGTGACTCGTCGACGAGCCGCTGCGGGTCCACGACGATCACGCCGTCGAACTCCAGGCCCTTGGCCTGCTTGACGGTGAGCACCACGACCCGCGACGACAGCTCCGGCTCGTCGCCGACGGCCGCGTCCGGCACCGCCTTGAGCACCGCCGGCGCCAGCTCGGAGAACAGCCCGGTGGGCAGGATCACGCCCAGCCGGCCCTCCCCTGCCGCCTCCGCCTCGACCTCGACGGCCTCGGTGAGCGCCTCGGCGAGCCGGGCCGGGGCGACGCCCCGCACCCACGGGTCGACGCCGGACTCGCGCACCGACCGGGGCGGCTCCAGCGCCGGGTCGATGCCGGCCAGCACGCCCGCGGCGACCGCCATGATCTCGGCCGGGGTGCGGTAGTTGACGGTGAGCTCACGCAGCCGCCAGCGGTCGCCGACGTACGGCTTCAGCGCGTCGTCCCACGCGGCGGCCCCGCCGAGGTCGCCCGTCTGGGCGACGTCGCCGACGACGGTCATCGACCGGCTCGGGCAGCGGCGCATGAGCAGCCGCCACGCCATCGCCGACAGCTCCTGCGCCTCGTCGACGATCACGTGGCCGAACGCCCACTTGCGGTCGGCGGCGGCCCGCTCGGCCGGGGTGAGCTTCTCCTCCTCGTCGTGCCGTTCGGCGAGCCGGTCGGCCTCCAGCAGGTCGGTGACGGACAGCAGCTCCGGGTCGTCCTCGTCCTCGACGTCGATGGAGCGGGACCCGAACGCGATCTCCAGGGCACCCTCGGCGTAGGCGATCTGCTGCTTGCGGCGCCGCTCGGCGAGGATCTCGCGGACCGTCTCGTCCTCGCCGAGCAGCTCGGCGGCCTCGTCGAGCAGCGGCACGTCGGCCGGCGTCCAGCCTTCCTTCGTCTCCCTCGCGCTGCGCCGCAGCAGCGGCGAGGCGCCCGCCGCGGCGAGGCGCTGGTCGGAGGCGAACAGGCCGGCGACGAGCTGCTGCGGGGTGAGGATCGGCCACAGCCAGTCGAGGGCGCCGAGGACCTCGGCCTCGCCGCGCAGCTCCCGGCGGATCTCGGCCAGGTCGGCCTCGTCGAGCAGCTGCGCGTCGCCGGGCGCGTCGTCGCCGCCGAGCGGGTCGTCGGCGTACGGGTCGATGCCGATGGAGTCGGCGACGACCAGCGACAACGCGTGGATGATCTCGGTGTCGAAGGTGGGCCGGGCCAGGTTGTGCAGCTTGCCGGAGCGGCGGGCCCGCTCCCCGGCGTCCTCGATCACGGCCGGCTCGAGCAGGACCGCGGCGCCGTCGAGCATGTCCAGGTGCAGGGTGAGCGGCTCGTCGGGGACCCGCTGCCGGTCGCGGACGGCGGCGGCGAGCACGTCGACCATCTCGGCCCGGCCCTTGATCGCGGCGATCTCGGCCGGCTCGTCGCGGTTGGCGACGACCCCGGGGAACAGGTCGCCCATCGTGCCCAGCAGCACGCCGGTCTCGGCGAGGGAGGGCAGGACCTGGGAGATGTACCGCAGGAAGGTCGGGTTGGGCCCGACGATGAGCACGACCCGCGACGAGAGCATCTGGCGGTGGGTGTACAGCAGGTACGCCGCGCGGTGCAGTGCCACCGCGGTCTTGCCGGTGCCCGGGCCGCCCTGCACGACGAGGACCCCGCCCAGGTCGGCGCGGATGACGTGGTCCTGCTCGGCCTGGATGGTCTCGACGATGTCCCGCATCCGGCCGGTACGGCTGGCGTTGAGCGCGGACAGCAGCGCCGCCTCGCCGGTGACGCCGTCGTGGGCGCCGCGGCCGGTGCCGTGTGCCTCGCTGAGGTCGAGGACCTCGTCGTCGAGGCCGGTGACGGCGCGGTGCTCGGTGCGGATGTGGCGGCGCCGCCGCACCCCGTCGGGTGCGGCGGCGGTCGCGAGGTAGAACGGCCGGCTGGCGGGCGCCCGCCAGTCGATCAGCAGCGGTTCGTAGTCGTTGTCCTCGTCGAAGATGCCGATGCGGCCGATGTAGCGCCGCTCGCCGTCGCCGAAGTCGAGCCGGCCGAAGCACAGCCCGTTCTCCACCGCGCCGTACTGGGCGATGCGGTCGCTGTACAGGGCGGTTGCGGAGTCGCGGTGGGACCGGTCGGCCGGGGTGCCCCCGGTCTGCAGCAGCGCCTTCTGCAGCTGGGCGGAGGCCTCCTCCCGCAGCGCGTCGAGGTGCGTGTAGAGCGTCGTGAGATGCCCCTGCTCCTCGGCGATGTCGGCTGTGTCGGATGAGTTTGACAATCCGTCTCCAGTCGGCTAACATCTTCAACATTCAGGCGCCGTTGACGGCGCCTTTTCGTTTGTTCAGAACGCTCTACGCTACCTCATCGTGACAGCCTCCGGTACTGCCGGATCGACAGCGGGAAGAACACCGCCACGAGGACGAGGGGCCACGCGACAGCCTTCCAGATCTGTCCCTCCCCCGGGTTGCCGAACAGCGCCCGGGTGGCGTCGGCCGTCGCCGAGAGCGGGTTCCAGGCACTGAGTGCGCCCAGCCACGACGGCATGTCGGCGGGTGAGGCGAGCGCGCTGGACAGGAACGCGATCGGCCAGACCAGGATCTGCACCGCCATGAGCAGGTTGGGGTTGCGGCTGAGCAGCCCGAGGTACACCCCGATCCACAGCACCGCGAAGCGCAGCAGGAGCAGCAGGCCGACCGCGGCCAGGGCCCCGGCCAGGCCGTTGTGCCAGCGCCAGCCGACCGCGAGCCCGCAGCCGACCATCACCAGCAGGCCGAGCGCGGAGGTGATCAGGTCGGCGAGGTTGCGGCCGAGGACCTGCCCGGCCGGGGACATCGGCAGCGACCGGAACCGGTCGGTCACCCCGCGGTTCAGGTCGGTGGCGATCGCCTGGAACGTCGACTCGACGCCGAACATCATCGTCATCGCGAACATGCCGGGCAGCAGGTACTCCCGGTAGTCGCCGCCGCCCTCCACGGTCATGCCGCCGCCGAGCACGAACGCGAACATCACCACCAGCAGGACCGGGAACAGCAGGGTGAGGATGAGCGCGGCGGGCTGCCGGGCGAGGTGGGCGAGCTCCCGGTGCGTCATGACCCAGCCGTCGTGCAGTGCCCACTTCACGCTGTCACTCCTTCTTCGGTCAGGTTCAGGAACACCTCGTCGAGGGTGGGGCGGCGCAGGGTGACGTCCTCGACGTCGTACCGCATCGCCGCGCTGAGGGCGGCCATGCGGTCGCGGACGCTCACCGTCACCTTGCGTTCGTCGCGGTCGACGGTGACCGGGCCGAACGCGGCCATGACTCCTTCGAGCACGTCGGGGTCGCCGCGGATCTCGAGCCGGTCGTCGCCGAGGCGGGACTTGAGCTCGTCGGGTGTGCCGTCGGCGACCACCCGGCCGTGGTGGATGACGCTGATCCGGTCGGCGAGCTGGTCGGCCTCGTCGAGGTACTGCGTGGTCAGCAGGACGGTCGTGCCCTGCGCGGCGAGGCCGCGGACGGCGGCCCAGACCTCGGCCCGGCCGCGCGGGTCGAGGCCGGTCGTGGGCTCGTCGAGGAACAGCACCCGCGGGGCGAGGAGCATGCCGGCGGCGAGGTCGAGCCGCCGGCGCATGCCGCCGGAGAAGTGCTGGACGGCCTTGCCGCCGGTGTCGGCGAGGCCGAACTGGTCGAGCAGCTCCTTGGCGCGCGCTCTGGCGTGCGCGGTGGTCAGGTGGCAGAGCCGGCCGAACATGACGAGGTTCTGGCCGGCGCTGAGCACCTCGTCGACGGCGGCGTGCTGCCCGACGAGCCCGATGGCCTGCCTGACCCGGTCGGGCTGCCGGGCGACGTCGAACCCGGCGACGGTGGCCGTGCCGTGGTCGGCCCGGGCGAGGGTGGCGAGGATGCGCACGAGGGTGGTCTTGCCGGCGCCGTTGGGCCCGAGCAGCCCGTGGACGCTGCCGGCGGCCACTGAGAGGTCGAGCCCGTCGAGGGCGGCGTTACTGCCGTACCGCTTCCGGAGGTCGTTGGCTTCGATCACACTATACAGTGTATGGAGTTTTCGGGAATTCGGCGAATGTCCAGGTCGGGGCGCTGCCGCAGACGGTCTGCCAGCGGATTATCTATGCTGGGACGATGGCCGCCACGCTCACGCCCGACCTCTCGTACCTCCTGGACCACACCAGCCACGTGCTGCGCACGCGCATGGCCGCCGCGCTCGCCGAGATCGGGCTGACCGCGCGCATGCACTGCGTGCTCGTCCACGCGCTCGGCGAGGAGCGCACGCAGATCCAGCTCGCCGAGATCGGCGGCATGGACAAGACCACGATGGTGGTCACCGTCGACGCCCTGGAGAAGGCGGGGCTGGCCGAGCGCCGCCCGTCGAGCACCGACCGGCGCGCCCGGATCATCGCCGTCACCCCGTCGGGGGCCGAGATGGCCGCCCGCAGCCAGCAGATCGCCGACTCGGTGCACGCCGCGGTCCTCGACGCGCTGCCCGACGACGAGCGGTCGGTGCTGGTCCGCGCGCTGACCCGGCTCGCGCAGGGGCACCTGGCCACCCCGGTCGATGCGCAGGGCGTCCGGAGGGCTCGCCAGTAGTCCCCTGCAAGATTGTTCCGTAGCAGACGATCTGCTACGGTCGGACCCATGCAGAAGAACAAGTGGCTCGCGCTCGCCGTGATCGCCGCCGGGACGCTCATGGTGATCCTCGACGGCAGCATCGTCACCGTCGCGATGCCCGTCATGCAGGGCGACCTCGGCTTCACGCCGGAGGGCCTGACCTGGGTCGTCAACGCCTACCTCATCGCCTTCGGCAGCCTGCTGCTGCTCGCCGGCCGGCTCGGCGACCTGCTCGGCCGCAAGCGGATGCTCATCGCCGGCACGCTCGTGTTCGTCGCCGCGTCGGTGCTCGCCGGCCTGTCGGTCAACGCCGGGATGCTGGTCGCCGCCCGGTTCCTGCAGGGTGTCGGCGGCGCCATGTTCAGCGCGGTCAGCCTCGGCATCCTCATCACGCTGTTCCCCGCGCCGCGCGAGCGGGCGACCGCGATCGGCGTCTTCTCGTTCACCGGCGCGGCCGGCGCCTCGATCGGCCAGGTCCTCGGCGGCGTGCTCACCGACCTGCTGAGCTGGCACTGGATCTTCCTCATCAACGTGCCGATCGGGCTGGCCACGCTCGCGCTCGCACTGCCGTACCTGCCCTCGGACCGCGGGCTCGGCCTGCGCGCCGGCGCCGACGTGCTCGGTGGGCTGCTCGTCACCACTGGCCTGATGGCCGCCATCTACGCCGTCGTCGAGCCGTCGAACCGCCTGATCACCGCCGGTGCCGCAGCCCTGCTGCTCGGCGGGTTCGTGGCCCGGCAGGCCACCGCCCGCACGCCGCTCATCCCGCTGCGGATCTTCCGCTCGCGGCAGGTCTCCGCGGCCAACGCGCTGCAGATCCTGCTCATCGGCGCGATGTTCTCGTTCCAGATCCTCATCGCGCTGTACATGCAGCGTGTGCTCGGCTACACCGCGCTGCAGACGGGCCTGGCGATGCTGCCGGCGGCGCTCGCGATCGCCGTCGTGTCGCTCGGGGTGTCGGCCCGGCTCATCGCCCGCCTCGGCGAGAAGGTCGTCCTCATCGCCGGGCTGACGCTGCTCGCCGCGGCGCTGGCGTGGCTGACCCGGCTGCCCACCGACGCGCGGTACACCAGCGACCTGCTGCCCGTCATGGTGCTCATCGCGGGTGGCGGCCTGGTGCTGCCGGCGATCACCGGCCTGGGCATGTCCGGCGCGCGCGAGGACGACGCCGGGCTCGCGTCGGGACTGTTCAATACGACGCAGCAGCTGGGCATGGCGATCGGCGTCGCGGCCCTCTCGACGCTCGCCGCGCACCGCACGGGCACGCTGCTCGCGGCCGGCACCGCGGAGCCGTCGGCGTTGACCGCCGGCTATCGCCTGGCATTCACGGTCAGCACGGTCCTGCTGGTGCTGTCGATCGTCGGCGCGGCCCTGCTGCTGCGCTCACCGGGACGCGCGGGCGGCGCTGATGACGGCGATTCCCAGCAGTACCACGGAGACACCCCCGACCGTCTCGCCGACCGCGTCGACGATCGGCTTGCCCATCACACGCCATGACACCGTGAACCAGCCTCCGGTGAGCGCGACGATCCCCACCAGCCCGAGCCGCTCCCGCATGACGCCCTCCCCCAGGTCGTTGTCCCGAATGTAACTCCGGGGTGTAAGGGGCGCATCAGGGCAATCGCCGGATCCGGGCCGTCTTTGCGGGGTCCGCTTCGGGGTGGGCTCAGGCGGCCATGCCGGCCAGGAGGAGGTCCGTCAGGCGGGTGACGGTGGCCGCACCGCGGGTGCGGACGGCCGCGATCGCCATCAATGCCGTGCGCACGTCGCTCGCCGACAGGTCCGGGTGGACCGCCCCCGCCGTGCGGGCGCGGTCCACCAGCGCGTCCAGCGCCGCGGCGTGGGTGCGGCGCTCCTCGTCGAAGCCGGTCAGGGCCTCGTTCAGGCGCTGGTCGTGCACCTGCCGGGCGGCGAAGTGGCGGATCGTGCCGGACAGGGCCGACCACGGGTCCGGGTCGGCCAGCGCCACCCGCAGGTCCGCCGCGCAGCGGTGCACGCGGTCGGTCACGACGGCCGTCACCAGGTCGGCGCGGGACGGAAAATGGCGGTACACCGTGGCCACGCCCAGGCCGGCGCGGTCCGCGATCGCGCGGGTCGGCACGCCGAGGCCGTCGCGGGCGAACACCGCGGCCGCCGTCGCGATGATGTGGTGGCGAGTCGATTGTGCGCGCACGGCTCTCACTTCCGACGTCCCGGGCACCGGCCTGCCTACCGTAGCCCGCATGTTTGCACTGTTCTTCGACCGGTTCGGGCCGCCGGACGTGCTGCGGGTCGGGCAGTTGCCCGCACCGCACGCCGAGGCCGGGGAGATCCGCATCCGGGTCATGGCGGCGGGCGTCGCGCCCGTCGACGTGGCGCTGCGGTCGGGGCAGTCGCGGTCCCGCGTCGACCTGCCGCACATTCCTGGCGTCGACGCGGCCGGGGTCGTCGACGAGGTGGGGCCGGGCGTCGGCGGGGTCGCTGTCGGCGACGAGGTGTTCGGGGCGGTGGACGTCAGCAGGCTCGGCGGGGCGAGCGCCGAGTTCGCCGTGCTGCGGTTCTGGGCGCACCGGCCGGCGGCGCTGCCGTGGGCCGCGGCCGGGGCGGCTGCGACCAGCGCCGAGACGGCTACCCGGGCCCTGGACCGGCTCGGGGTGGGGCCTGGAACGGTCCTGGTCGTCGACGGGGCGGCCGGCGGGGTCGGGAGCGTGGCGGTGCAGCTCGCAGTTGCTCGCGGGGCAACCGTGGTCGGGACGGCGCGGCCGGAGAGTTTCGAGTTCGTCGCGGGGCTGGGGGCGATTCCGGTGGCGTACGGGCCGGGGTTGCCCGACCGCATCCGAAACGCCGGCGTTGCGCTCGGCGCGGCCGGAACGGGGTGGGATTCGGACGTGACAGCGCTGGACGCAGCTGGGAACGGTCCGGAACCGTTCCCAGCGGCGCTCGGCGGGGCTGGGAACGGGTGGGATTCGGAGGTGATCGCGCTCGACGCGGCCGGGAACGGGCCGGTGTCACTCCCGACCGTGCTGGACGCAACCGGGAATGGGCCTGCGCTCGGACCCGCCTCGCTCGGCGGGGCTGGGAGTCGGGCGTCGGCGCGGATCGTTGCGCTCGACGTGGCTGGGAAAGGGTCGTTGCCGGAGCTGATCGCGCTTACCGGGGCGGCGGAGCGGGTACTCACCCTGGCCGACTTCGGTGGGCCCGCGCTCGGTGTGATGATTTCCACCGGGGAGCTCGGCGGGGAGCCGGACGGGCGGCACGGGCTCGCCACCGCGGCCGCGCTGGCCGCGCAGGGGCGGTTCCGGGTGCCGGTGCAGGCGGCGTACCCGCTGGAACGGGCCGCTGAAGCCCACGCCGCGGCCGAGCGCGGACCCCGCCGCGGAAAGGTCGCGATCCTTTTGGCAGCCCGCCAACAACCGCTACCCAACCAGGGGACGAATGGTTACTCTTCGGTAGGTGAGCACTGAGGCTTTCGTATTCGACGCCATCCGCACACCCCGCGGGCGGGGCAAGCAGAACGGTTCCCTGCACGGGGTGAAACCCGTGTCGCTCGTCGTCGGGCTGATCGACGAGCTGCGCCGCCGTAACCCGGGGCTCGACCCGGCCGCGATCGACGACGTCGTGCTCGGCGTCGTGTCCCCGCTGGGTGACCAGGGGGGTGACATCGCCAAGACCGCCGCCGTCGCGGCTGGGCTGCCGGAGACCGTCGCCGGTGTGCAGCTGAACCGGTTCTGCGCCTCCGGCCTCGAAGCCGTGAACATCGCGGCGCAGAAGGTGCGGGCGGGCTGGGAGGACCTGGTGTTGGCCGGCGGGGTCGAGTCGATGTCGCGGGTGCCGATGGGCTCCGACGGCGGCGCCTGGGCGATGGACCCGGAGACCAGCTACGCCACCCAGTTCGTGCCGCAGGGCATCGGCGCCGACCTGATCGCGACCATGGAGGGGTTCAGCCGCGAGGACGTCGACGCGTACGCCCTCGAGTCGCAGACCCGCGCCGCCAAAGCCTGGGCCGGCGGCCACTTCACCCGCTCGATCGTGCCCGTCCGCGACCGCAACGGCCTCGTCGTCCTCGACCGAGACGAGCACGTCCGCGCCTCGACGATGGAAGGCCTCGGCAACCTGCCGGCATCGTTCGGCATGATCGGCGAACTGGGCGGCTTCGACGCGGTGGCGCTGCAGAAGTACCACTGGATCGAGCGGATCGACCACGTGCACACCGCGGGGAACTCGTCGGGCATCG
>NZ_JBEXCY010000211.1:0-20147 GCF_040605515.1 Dactylosporangium sp. NPDC005572
GCGGCCGGCAGCTCGCGGTGGCCGACGCGGGCCGGCTGCACCTGCTCGACCACCGTGGCGCGCCGCTCGCCCGGGCCGGCGCGGCGGCCACCGGAGGCCTCGCCTTCACCGCCCACGACACGCTCGTCACGCTCGCCGGCGGGCAGCTGACGCGGTGGCACGCGAGCGGACGGCTGGAGCGGCTGGACGCGGTGCCCGCGACCGGCGCGCACCTCGACGTCGTCGACGGCTTGGGCCTGCTGGTCCTGACCGACGGCGACACCCTCGTGCTCCGCGACGCGGCGACCCTCGCACCGTGCGCGCCCGGGCCGGCCTTGCTGGCCTTGCTGGCCGGGCCGGCCGCCCTCCCGTACCCGCGGGCCGCGGCCGGGCGGCTCGCCGTCGCCCGCCCCTTCGCGGGCGACGGTTCGCCGTGCGTCGTCGAGGTACTGCCGCCGCCGGCGCACCGGCTGGTCGCCCGGTCGATCGGCGAGCTCACCCCGGCCGACCTCGCCACGGTCGAGGCGGAGGCCGCCGCCGACCGGGCCGGCCCGTGGGAGCAGCGCCTCCTCGAACTGCTGCGCGACACCCTGCGGGTCCGCTTCGACCACGAGATCGCCCTCGGCGTGTCCGCCAGCGTCGCGGAGGACACCGACATCGTCATCTCCGGAGGGGACCCCGATTGACGGCATCCACACAGCGGATCGGTATCGACTTCGGCACCGCGAACACCGTCGTCGCGCGGTGGGACGGCGGGCGGGCCGAGCCCGTCGCGCTGCCCGGCTACGACGTCGTCCGCGAGCCCGTGCCGGGGCTGCTCCAGCGGGTCGTGCCGTCCGTCATCGGGTACCGCGAGTCGGGCGCCCGGCTGTCGGCGGTGCTCGGCGCCGGCGCGCTCAGCCTGCCGCCCGACGCCGGCACGGTCTTCCGCTCGATGAAGAGCCACCTGTCGGGCCGGGTCGCCGACGTGCCGCGGCGCGTCGGCGACCACCGGATCAGCGGCCGGGAGGCGGCGACCGAGTTCCTGCGTGGTGTCACCGCCCTCGCCGTCCTCGCGGTCGGCGCCGACGACCTGGAGATCGTCGCCACCGCGCCGGTCGAGACCTTCGACTCGTACCGCGACTGGCTCGTCACCGAGGTCGGCGCCGACCTGCCGCAGGCCCGCCTGCGGGTCGTCGACGAGGCGACCGCGGCGGCCGTCGGCTACGGCGGGCGGATGAGCCCGGGCGACGCGTTCTGCGTGTTCGACTTCGGCGCCGGCACCCTCGACGTGTCGGTGGTGCGGGTCCGCGACGCCGAGGAGGCGGGCGGCGGGGCCGGCGTGCGGGTGATCGCCAAGGCCGGCGTGGACCTGGGCGGCAACCACGTCGACGCGCTGCTGGCCCGGCACGTGCTGGAGCGGGCCGGCGGCCCGCCGCGCGACCCGGTGCGGCACAACCAGGTCTTCGCGGCGGTACTGCGGGAGGCCGAGGCGGCCAAGGTGTCCCTGAGCCACACCGACACCGCGACGGTCGCCGTGCCCGGGGCGCGGCCGGTGCGGATCGCGCGGGACGAGTTCGAGCGGCTGCTGAAGCAGGAGGACGTGCTGGGCCGGGTCAACCGGGCCCTGCGCCGGGTGCTCGACGCGGCCGCCGGCCGCGGCTACCCGGCCGGCGACCTGGCCCGCGTGTTCCTGGTCGGCGGCACGAGCCTGATTCCAGCGGTACAAGACCTGTTGCGGCTGCAGTTCGAACCGGGCGTCCTGCACCTGGACCGGCCGCTGGAGGCGGTCGCGGTCGGGGCGGCCGGCATCGCGGGCGGGCGCGAGCTGCACGACCACATCCAGCACGACTACGCCATCCGGCACGTCGACCAGGCCTCCGGGGCGTACCGCTTCGAGCCGCTCGTCGCGGCCGGGACGCCGTACCCGACGGAGGAGCCGGTCAGGTCGCTCACCATCCGCGGGATCCGCAGCGGCCAGCGCCGGCTCGGCCTCGCCGTCTACGAGCTGGCCCACGCGACGGCCCGCGACGGCGGCGCCGACATCGAGATCGTGTTCGACCGCGACGGCGGCGCCCGGGCCGTCGGCGTCACCGACCAGCAGCGCCAGGAGCGCAGCACGCTGTGGCTCAACGAGGACAGCCCCACGTTCCTGGAGGCCGACCCGCCGGCCCGGGCCGGCGCCGACCGGTTCCTGCTGGAGTTCCGCATCGACTCGCAGAAGCGGCTCACCGTCTCCGCCTTCGACCTCGAGCGCAAGACCTGGCTGCTGGACCGGCGGCCGGTCGTGCGGCTCGCCTGACCTATCCGGAGGTACCGATGTCCCACTTCACCCGCGTCCGGACCGCGCTGCGCGACGCGGACCTCCTCGTGAGCGCGCTAGGCGCGGCCGGCTTCGGCACCGTCGAGGTCCACGACGCGCCGCAGACCCTGTACGGCTACCAGGGCGACGCCCGGCCCGAGCGCGCCGAGGTCATCGTCCGCCGTGCCCACCTCGGCACGGCCAGCAACGACCTCGGCTTCCGCCGCACGGACGACGGCACGTTCGAGGCCATCATCAGCGACTACGACCGCCGCCAGTACAGCGAGGCGTGGCTCGGCACCGTGTCGCAGCACTACGCGCACGCGGCGACGCTGCGCTACGCGCAGGACAACGGCTTCGAGGTGGCGACCGAGGAGCGCGACGCCGACGGCACGCTGCGCCTGACGCTGCGCCGCTTCACCTGAGCCCGTCGCGCAGGTCCGCGAACGCCGCGCGGACGTGCGCCGCGAGCTTGCCGCCGTCGTCGCCGACCCAGCGGACGAACGCGACCTTGAACAGGGCGATGCCGACCTCCGCGGCCAGGTCGGCGGCCGGCGCCGCGACCCCGCGCCCGCGCAGCGCGGCGGCGAGGGCGTCGGCGAGCGTCGCGAGCTTCACCAGCTCGCGCTCCCGCAGCTCCCGGTTGGCCTCGATGACGACCTGCCGCTGCCGGGCCAGCTCCCGCCGCGCGTCGAACTGCTCGCCGACCGCCTCCAGGGCCGCCACGACCGCTCCGAGCGGGGTCGCTGCGGCGGGCGCCGCGGCGACGGCCGTGACGAGGGACTCCTGCAGCGCGGCCGAGCCGGCGAACAGCACCTCCCGCTTGTCGGCGTAGTGCCGGAAGAAGGTCCGCTCGGTGAGCCCGGCCCGCCCGGCGATCTCGGCCACCGTGACCTGCTCGAACCCCCGCTCCCGGTAGAGCGCGAGGGCCGCCTGCTCCAGCCGGCCGCGGGCGTTGGGCTCCCATCGACTCATGACCCCGATCCTAGTGATGGCAGCGACTGACATTGCGCGCTAGGCTTCCTGATGACAGCAACTGACATCAGGAGGTACCCCAGATGCGTGTCTTCGTCACCGGCGCGTCCGGCTGGATCGGCTCCGCGACCGTCCCCGAGCTGCTGGCCGCGGGCCATGCGGTGGTGGGCCTGGCCCGCTCCGACCGGGCGGCCGCCGCACTGACCGCCGCGGGCGCCGAGGTGCGCCGCGGCACGCTGGACGACCTCGACGCGCTGGCGGACGCGGCCGGCGCCGCGGACGGCGTGATCCACCTCGCGTTCCAGCACGACGTGGCGTTCTCCGGAGGGTTCCTGGCCGCCGCGGAGGCCGACCGCCGCGCGGTGGAGGCGATGGGTTCGGCGCTGCAGGGCTCGGACCGCCCGTTCGTGCTGGCCTCGGGCCTGCTGGGCCTGACCCCGGGCCGCCTGGCCACCGAACACGACGGCCGGGACGCCGCGTCCTCGTCCACTCACGCCGGCGCTGCTTCCTCGCCGTCCGGTCTCGACAGCGCGGCTTCGCCGTCGTCCGGTCACGGTGGCGCGGCTTCGCCGTCGGCCGGTCACGGTGGCACGGCTTCGCCGTCGTCCGGTCTCGACGGCGCGGCTTCCTCGCCGTCCGGGGAGGCGCCGTCCGGTCCGGACGTGCGGCGCGCGACCGGGCAGTACACCCTCGCGCTGGCCGAGCAGGGCGTGCGCTCGTCCGTGCTGCGGCTGCCCCCGACCGTGCACGGCGACGGCGACCAGGGCTTCCTGGCCGCCATCGTGGCCGCGGCCCGCGAGCACGGCGTCTCCGGCTACCTCGGTGACGGCGCGAACCGCTGGCCGGCCGTGCACCGCCTCGACGCCGCCCACCTGTTCCGCCTCGCGCTGGAGGGGGCCCCGGCCGGCTCGGTGCTGCACGCGGTCGGCGACGGGGGCGTCCCGATCCGCGCGGTCGCCGGGGTGATCGGCCGCCACCTCGGCGTGCCGGTGGGGCCGGTCGAGCCGGCCCACTTCACCTGGCTGGCCGGCCTGGTGGGCATCGACAGCCCGGCCTCGGCGGAGCTGACCCGCGACCTGCTCGGCTGGCAGCCCACCCGGCCCGGCCTGCTCGAGGACCTGGAACAGGGCCACTACTTCCTCCTCGCCGGGTAGCCCGGCCGGCATCCTCCGCGACCAGGCCCGACCGCCCGGGGCCGCGGCGGGCCTTCACGACCGGGTGGTGGCCGCGTTGGGCCGACTCACGGGCCGGCTTGCGGCGGGCCTTCACGACCAGGTCCTGGCCATCCGGGGCTGCGGCGGGTCTTGACGGCCGGGTGGCGGTCGCCCTGGGCCGCGTCGCACCGGCCCGCGGCGGGCCTTCACGACCGGGTAGCGGCCGCGCCTGGCCGACTCACGGCGCGGGCCGGCGGCGGGCCTTCACGACGAGGTCCTGGTGGTGCGTCCAGCCGGGGCGCGACTCCGCCACGACGACGTCCCAGCCGTCCGGGGGCAGGGCGCCGGTCACCGTGTCGAGGCCGATCGACGCCGGCTGCGGGGCGTGGGCGGCCGAGTGCGCGTCGGCGTGGTCGTGGCCGACGACGAGCAGTGTCCCGCCCGGGGTGACCGCCGCGGCCAGCCGGGCGACGAACTCGGCGAACGGCACGGCCGGGTGCACGTACTGGCTGACCACCAGGTCGTACTGCCGCGGCGGCTGCCAGGTGGTCAGGTCCGCCACGACCCACTCGATGCGCGGCGCGAGATCGCCAGCGCCAGCCTCGGCAGCCTCGGCAGCCCCGCCAGCCTCGGCAGCCCCGCCAGCCTCGGCAGCCGCGGCGGCCTCGGCGGCACGGACGGCGGTCGGTGACACGTCGACCGCCGTCACCCGCCAGCCCTGCCGGGCCAGCCAGACGGCGTCGGCGCCGCGGCCGCAGCCGGCGTCCAGCGCCGTCCCGGCGGGCAGGGCGGCCACCTCCGCCACCAGCTGCGGGCCCGGCGAGCCGTGGTGGTGCGGTGCGTGCTCCCGGTAGTGCTGCTCCCACCACTGCGGGCCGAAGGATGCGGTCATGCCTCCACGGTACGGGCGCCAGCGCTTCCGGCAAGATCTCATGCGGTTTTGGCAAGAAGTCGCGTAGGCTGGCCGGCATGTCCCAGGTCGACCTCTCCGACGTCGTCCGGCAGCGCATCCGCGGCCTGCGGCAGGCGCGCGGCTGGAGCCTCGACGCGCTCTCCGCCCGCTGCCACATCAGCCCGTCGACGCTGAGCCGGATCGAGACCGGCAACCGCCGCATCGACCTGGAGCAGCTCGTCGCGCTCGCCCGGGCCCTCGGCACCACGATCGACCACCTCGTCGAGCCGGTGGACGACGCCGACGTCATCATCCGGCCGGTGCAGCACCAGGAGCCCGGCCTGACCACGTGGGTGCTCTCCCGCGACGCCGCCCAGCACGGGGGCCGCCTGGTCGCCAAGATGCGCATCACGCCGGAGCGGCGCACCGGGCCGGGGCATCTCGCCGTGCATCCGGGGCGGGAGTGGTTCACCGTGCTCACCGGGACGGCGCTGCTGTACCTCGGGGAGCGGCAGCTGACGGTCGGCGCGGGCGAGGCGGCGGAGTTCTCCACGATGATCCCGCACTCGATCGGCGCGCTCGGCGGGCCGGTCGAGATCCTGACGATGTTCGACCAGGAGGGGGAGCGGGCCCACGCGGAGTCGTGAGCGGTTCTTGCGATTTCCGCAAGCACTGATGCCGTTACCGCAAGGCGGCGCTAGCTTTCGGGCATGACCCCTCTCGTCTCCTCGCCGCCGGCCGACCCGGTGCTGCACGACCCGCGCCGCCTGCGCGCGATCCTCGTCGCGGTCTGCGTCGCCCTCATGGCGGTCGTCGCCTCCGTCTCCGGGCTCAACGTCGCCCAGCAGGAGCTCGCCCACGCCTTCGGCGCCTCGCAGGACACCGTCCTGTGGATCATCAACACGTACACCGTCGCCCTGGCCGCGCTGCTCCTGCCGCTCGGCGCGGCCGGCGACCGCTGGGGCCGCCGGCCGGTGCTGCTCGCCGGCCTGGCCGTGTTCGGCGCGGCGAGCGCGGTCGCGGGGCTCGCCCCGTCGTCCGCGGTCATGATCGCCGCCCGCCTCCTCGCGGGCGTGGGCGCCGCGATGATCATGCCGGTCACGCTGGCCGTCATCACCTCGACGTTCCCCGACGGGCAGCGCGCGAAGGCGATCGGCGTGTGGACCGGCGTCGCCGGCGGGGGCGGGCTGCTGGGCATGTACCTCTCGGCGCTGCTGGTCGACGTGGCGAGCTGGCGGTGGCTGTTCGCGCTGCCGGTCGCGCTGGTCGCCGCGGCCGCCGTCCTGGCGCTGCGGTCGGTGCCGAACTCGCGGGAGGTACCACGGCATCCCTTCGACACCACCGGCGCACTGCTGTCCGTGGTCGCCGCGGTCGGCCTCACGTTCGTCCTGCACGAGGGCCCGCAGCGCGGGTGGAGCGCCCCGCTGACGCTCGGCAGCCTGGCCGCCGGCCTGGCCGGCGCCGCCGCCTTCGTGGCGTGGGAGCTGCGCCGGCCCGGCCCGCTGCTGGACGTGCGGCTCTTCCGGGACCGCGGCCTCGCCGGCGGCTCGCTGGCGCTGCTCGTCGTGTTCGGCGTGCAGGCCGGCGTCTTCGTGGTGCTGTTCCCGTACCTCCAGGCGGTGCTCGGCTGGTCCGGCCTGCGCTCCACCCTCGCGCTCATGCCGATGGCGCTGCTCATGATGCTCGCCTCCGGCCTCGCCCCGCGCCTGACCGCCCGCGTCGGACACCGCGCGACGACGGCCACCGGGATCCTCCTGAGCGGCGCGGGCCTGGCGTCGATGGCCGCCCTGGTGTCGGTGGACGGCGGCTACCGCACGATCCTGCCCGGCATGCTCGCCATGGGACTCGGCATGGGCCTGACCATGACCCCGTCGACGGAGGCCCTCACCGCCGCCCTGCCCCGCGAGAGGCAGGGCGTGGCGTCGGCCCTCAACGACGTCACCCGCGAGTTCGGCACCGCCCTCGGTGTGGCTCTGCTCGGCGCGATCGTGTCGGCCGGCAACCGCGGCCCGATCGCCGCCGGGGCCTTCGTCGACGGCTGGCAGCGCGCGATGTGGACCGGCGTCGCCATCATGGCGGCCCTGTTCGCCTACGTCGTCGTGCGCGGCCCCCGGCGGCCGTGACGGCTACGGGACCAGGAGGGTGCCGGCGCCCTTCACCCGGCGTACCACCGGGGCCGTCTCGGTGGCGGTCACGCCGGCCAGGGCGCCGATGCGGACGGCCAGGTAGTCGTACAGCTCGTCGAGGTCGGTGCAGACGACCGACGCGGTGACGTTGGCCGGGCCGGTGATCGCGGCGGCCCAGGCGACCTGCGGGTGCGTGGCGAGGGCCGCGGTCAGCGCGGTCAGCGCCGCCGGGGCGACGGTGAGCCACAGCGTCGCCTCGGCGGCGTAGCCGAGCAGGAGCGGCGCGATCTCCACGTCGAAGTACAGCACCCGGCTGCGGCGCAGCTCGGCCAGGCGGCGCCGGACCGTCGTCTCCGACCAGCCGGTCGCCCTGGCCAGCTCCGGGAAGCCGGCCCGGCCGTCGCGGGCCAGCGCCGCGAGCAGCTCGTTGTCGGCCGCGGTCAGCGTGACCCGCTCGGCCGGCGGGCCGCCCGCGCCGGCTGCGCCATCCGGACCGCCGGGGCCGCCCGCGCCGTCCGAAGGGGTCAGCGCCCGCACCTGGGCCGCGTCGAGCGCGTCGGTCCGGCCGGGCCAGCCGCTGGTGCCGGCCACCGCCCGCAGGATGCAGTGCGCGGTCACCCCGGTGACCCTGGTGCTGCGGGGCAACCGCTGCAGGAGCAGGTCGCCGTCCTGCTGGTGGGCCCGGGTGCGGGTGATGCAGTTGATCTCGGTACCGCCGGACAGGATCGACACCCACGACGTGTCGGCCCGCCGGGCCAGCGCCGCGGCCACCGGCACCGCGGCGTCGGGCGTGCACCGCATGCGCACCTGCCAGTCGACGTGCCCGAGCACCGCCGCGTCGGGCAGCCCGACGACCCGCAGCGCGCCGGCCGACCGCAGCCGCCGGTACCGCCGGGCGACGGTGCGGTCCGACGCCCCGACCACGGCGGCGACGTCGCTGAACGAGGCCCGCCCGTCGACCTGCAACGCGTGCGCGAGCTGCCGGTCGAGCAGGTCGAGCTCCACGCCCAGACGGTAACAGCCGCTCCCGCCACGGCCGCGTGAGGTTTGTCGCGGAAAGCGGCGCCGTGGCAGGGTGGCGGCCATGATCTTCGAGGCGGGCCAGCGGGTCGTGTTCATCGGCGACAGCATCACCGACTGCGGGCGGCGGGACGTGCACGCGCCCTACGGCAACGGCTACCTGAGCCTCGTCCGGGCGTACGCCATGGCCCGCCATCCCGGCACCGGGCTGACCTGGGTAAACCGGGGCGTCGGCGGCGACACCGTCCGCGACCTGGCGGCCCGCTGGGAGCGCGACGCCGTCGCCGAGCGGCCCGACTGGCTCGGCGTCATGATCGGCATCAACGATGTGTGGCGGGGGTTCCTCGGCCGGCCCGCGGAGGCGGTGCCGCTGCCGGAGTTCGAGGACACGCTGCGCGCGCTGCTGCGCCGCGCGGTCGACGCGACCGGCTGCCGGCTGGTGCTCGCCGACCCGTACGTCATCGAGCCCGATCGCACCGACCCGCACCGGGCCGAGAGCGACCGCTACGTCGCCGTGGTCGGCGCGCTCGCGGACGAGTTCGGGGCGCTGCACGTGCCCACCCAGCGGGCCTTCGACGACGTCCTCGCGGTGTCCCCGCCCGACCTGTGGGCCGCCGACCGCATCCATCCCGGCCTGCCCGGCCACACGGTGCTCGCCGACGCCTTCGCCCGCGTCCTGCTCCCGGTAGCCTGAACCGATGGACGTGCGGACCACCGCCGCCGCGGGCGCGGTGACCGCCGTGCGGGCCTCGGCCGGGGTCGGCGTGCTGTGCCTCGCCGGGTCGCTCGCCCTCTACGGCGTGCTGCACGTCGTGCCGCCGTCCGACCGGCTCGACTGGACGACCCGCACCATCAGCCACTACGCGCTGCTGTCCAACGGGTGGGTGTTCGACGTCGCGACGCTGCTGCTGGCGGCGGGCTCCCTCGCGGTCCTGGTGGCGCTCGCGCGGGCCGGGCTGCTGCGCCGGCCCGCGGCGGCGGCGCTGCTGCTGTGGGTCGCCGGGCTGGTCGGCGTCGTGTGGTTCGAGAAGCACAACTGGGCCGCCGGGCCGTCGGTGAGCGGCGACGTCCACCGGGCGGCGAGCGTGGTCGCGTTCCTGAGCCTGCCCGCCGGCGCGCTGCTCGCCGCGACGCCCTGGCTGCGCGGCGGGCGGGCCCGCGTCCCGGCCCGCGTCCCGGCCCGGCTCGTCGCGCTCGGCGGCGCGTTGTCGCTGCTGTCGTTCACGCCCATCCTGTGGGCGGTGCTGGCCGAACCGTGGACCGGCGTGCGGTGGTGGCGGGCCGTCCCGCTCGGCGGTGTCGAGCGGGTGCTGGGCCTGGCCGAGGTCGCCACGGTGCTGCTGCTCGCGTGGTGGGCGGTCCGCTCGGCCCGCGGCGCGGGAACCGCCGAGCCGTCCGGTGACTCCTGACCGTTGTGCGAACCGTTTCGTTGCTGCTTGTTCTCGTGCTTGCCGGATGTACCGCTGAAACCCCCGCCGCATCGCCGGCCGTGACCCGCAGCGGCTGTGGCTCGCCCGTCGCGACCGGCCCGCTGCCCGAGTGGGCGCGGACCGGCTTCTCGGGCGACTCGAGCATGCCGCACGTCCTCGGCGACCGCGGCGATATCGTGGCGGCGATCTTCGGCTACCCCCTCGCGGTGTCGCGGCCCGACGGCCCGTCGAACAAGATCCTCTGGGTGTCCAAGGCGACGGCGCCGCCGGGCGACCTCGTCATCGACGCGAAGCTGGACGGGACGGCGGTCACCGAGACCCGCCACGTCTCGGGCGGGCCCGGGCCGTCGATCGTCGACCTGCCGCGGGCCGGCTGCTGGCACCTGACGCTGACCTGGCCCGAGCACACCGACACGATGGACCTCACGTATCAGTGACCCGCTTGCGGGCGTGGATGCGTTCGACGGTGCCGGCCTTGCGCCGCTCGGCCTCGACGATCTCGAACCCGGCCGCCGTGACGAGCGGCAGCTGGCGCCGGGTGAAGTGCTCGCCGGCGGTGCGGATGGTGAGCCGCTCCAGCAGCCACTGCCCGGCCCGGACCGGCGGCCAGGTGCTGCCGACGTGGTCGAGCAGCAGCAGCCGCCCGCCGGGCACCAGGACCCGGTGCATCTCGCCGATCGCGGCGGCCGGGCGGGGGATCGTGCACAGCGACAGCGCGCACACGACGGTGTCGAAGGTGTCGGCGTCGAACGGCAGCGCCTCCGCGTCACCGGTGCGCAGGTCGACGTCGAGGCCGAGGCCGGCGGCGCGCTGCCGGGCGATGGCCAGCATCGCGGGGCTCAGCTCGATGCCGGTGAGCGTCGTGCCGGCCGGGTAGTGCGGCAGGTTGCGACCGGTGCCGACGGCGACCTCGAGCACGCGGCCCCGCGCGCGGGCGCCGATCCACTCGCGGCCGCCAGTGAACCAGATCCGCTCGAAGCGCGCGATCTGCCGGTCATACGCGGCGGCCTGCGTGTTCCAGGCGCGCAGCACCTTCGCGGTCTCCTCGTCCGGGCCGGTCACGCCGTTCAGGCTACCCCCGGGCCGAGAGGCGGATCACCGGCAGTTTCCGGTCGGTCCTGCGCTCGTAGCCGCCGAACCGCGGCTGGCTCGCCGCGATCCGCCGCATCGCGGCCTCCCGCTCGGCGCCGGTGAGCTCCTCGGCGCGGGCCGGGACGCGCCGGCCGCCGATCTCGAACGTGACCCGGTCGGGGTGCGCGCGCAGGTTGTGGTACCAGGCCGGTGTACCGGGCCGGCGTGGGCGTGCCACGCCGGCCCGGCCGCCGCGCTAGTCCAGCTCGACGCTCGGGTACAGCGGGAACCCGGCGAGCAGCTCGGTCGCCTGCTTGCTCACCCGGTCGGCCAGGGCCGGGTCCAGGGCGTACTTCGCCTTCGAGTCCCCGGCCGGGGTGGTGCCGGCGAGCACCGTGTGGATCAGCTCGGCGATCTGGTCCATCTCGGCCACGCCGAGGCCGCGGCTGGTCAGGGCCGGGGTGCCGATGCGCACGCCGGACGTGTACCAGGCGCCGTTCGGGTCGTTCGGCACCGCGTTGCGGTTGGTGACCACGCCCGAGTCGAGCAGGGCCTGCTCGGCCTGGCGGCCGGTGAGGCCGAACGGGTGGACGTCGAGCAGCACGAGGTGGTTGTCGGTGCCGCCGGACACCAGCCGGACGCCGCGCTTGGCCAGGCCCTCGGCGAGCGCCTGGCTGTTGGTGACGATCTGCTGGGCGTACGTGGCGAACTCGGGGCGGCGGGCCTCGGCGAACGCGATCGCCTTGGCCGCCATGACGTGCGACAGCGGGCCGCCGAGGACCATCGGGCAGCCGCGGTCGACCTGGTCGGCCAGCTCGGGCTGGGCCAGCACGGCGCCGCCGCGCGGGCCGCGCAGGCTCTTGTGCGTCGTGGTGGTGACGATGTGCGCGTGCGGGATCGGGTCGAAGTCGCCGGTGAAGACCTTGCCGGCGACGAGGCCAGCGAAGTGCGCCATGTCGACCATGAGGGTCGCGCCGACCTCGTCGGCGATCTCGCGCAGGGTCGCGAAGTTCACCTTGCGGGGGTACGCCGAGTAGCCGCCCACGATGATCAGCGGCTTGAACTCGCGGGCGGACTCGCGCAGGGCCGCGTAGTCGATCAGGCCGGTGGCCGGGTCGACGCCGTAGCTGCGCTGGTCGAACATCTTGCCCGAGATGTTGGGGCGGAAGCCGTGGGTGAGGTGGCCGCCGGCGTCGAGGGACATGCCGAGCATGCGCTGGTTGCCGAACGCGGCCCGAAGCTCCGCCCACTCGGCGTCGGTGAGGTCGTTGACCTGCCGCTTGCCGAACTTCTGCAGATGCGGTACCTCGACCCGGTCGGCCAGCACCGCCCAGTACGCCACCAGGTTCGCGTCGATGCCCGAGTGCGGCTGCACGTAGGCATACGGCGCCCCGAACAGCGCCTTGGCGTGCTCGACGGCCACCGCCTCGACGGTGTCGACGTTCTGGCAGCCGGCGTAGAAGCGGCGCCCGATCGTGCCCTCGGCGTACTTGTCGGACAGCCAGTTGCCCATCGCCAGCAGCACGGCCGGCGAGGCGTAGTTCTCGCTCGCGATCAGCTTCAGCGACTCGCGCTGGTCGTGCAGCTCCTTGGCGATCGCGTCGGCGATGCGCGGCTCCACGGCCCGCACGGCCTCGAGCGCGGCGCGGAATGCGGTCGATTCTGCGTTCAATGTCACCCCTGGAGCCTAGGCCGGGCGGCCACCGGTGGTGCGACCGCCCGGCGGTGCGAATGGGAAACCCCGCGGTGAATGCGACCATCCAGTCGTAGACGTCAATGTGAAATGTCACCTCCGCGTTGTTCGGCGACGGCACACACCGGCCCGGCCGGCGCCCTGGTCGAGCGCCCCGCCGGGCCGGTGTGCCCCCTCCTGACGGGATGTCACTCCGGGGGTGGATGCGTCACCACGCGGGCCGGCACGGTCGTGCCGATCCGCACGCAGATCGGCCACACGATGCGCTTGCCGGCCGGCCCGGCGCCGGGCGGCCGCGGCTGCACGTACGCCTCGATCGGCTTCGCCGAGCGGGTCGCGTCGAACCAGTCCTCCCACGGGCGCGGCACGCCGATGCGCTCGTCCGGCGGCGCCGCGGCGCGCACGGCGGCCAGCGAGCACTCGGTCAGCTGCCACCAGGCGCTGTCCGGGCCGGGGGCGAGCACCATCCGGACGCCGTCGGTGAACTGCGCCGGCACGAGGGTGCGCAGGTGCCCGTCGATGCGGGCCAGCTGCATCAGGTGGTTCGGCGCGCCCGGGTCGGACAGGGGCTGCAGGAGCCGCTCCAGTTCGGCGCTGAAGTCGTCGTAGTCACGGTCCGGCTCGTAGGGCCGCAGCCAGTCCTCGCCGTTGGTGCGCACGTCGATGCGGCCGAGGCCGCGCCCGTGCCGGGCGATGTAGCGGAGCCCGCGGACCGCCCGGGTCAGGTCGTCGTCGGGGTCGACCGGGTCGGTGAGCAGGTTCGGCAGGTCGGCACCCGCACCCGCGGCGGCCCGCAGCGCGGCGAGGCGCTCGGCGTACGTCCCGGGCGGCAGGTGCAGGAGCGCGACGTGGTCGGCCTGTGCCAGCGCCTGCTCCTGGGCCAGCGCCTGCTCCCGCTCCCGCTCCTGCTCCTGGGCGTGGGCCTGGGCTTGGGACGACGCCGCCGGCGCCGTCTCCCGCGGCACCACCGGGGCCGCGTCCGGCACGACCCGTTCGACCGCGATGTCGACCCGCCCGGAGAGCGTGATCCGGTACCGCTCGCGCCCGTCCTGCCCCGTCGCCGTCACGCCGGCACCGTCGAGGCGGAGCAGCACCTCCAGCACATCCGGTTCGTCGCTCATCAGTGGTCCCCGGTGAACGGGTCCCACGCCGGGTCCCAGTTGGTGGTGCCCGGGTCCATGGTCGCGGTGTGCACGTAGCCGGGGTGCCGCTCCATCTCCTCGAGCGACTCGGCCCGCAGGTACTCCGGGTAGCCCGAGTGCACCCGCAGCGAGCCGCGCGCGTCGAGCACCGCCCAGACCGGCACCCGGGGCTGGGCGTCGCCGCCGTCCTCGCCGGCGAAGCGGGGCGGGCGGACCGGGGCCAGGACCACCGGCGGGCGGCGCTGGCCGGGGTGCACCAGGAAGAGGTACTCGTCGGCCGGCTCCCCGTCGACGGCGTCCGGCAGCGGGCGGGCGGAGACCGCCCCGCCGACCGTCGCCGGCAGGCCGACCCGGGCCCCGTCCAGCGCGATGTCGACCCCGAGCCGCTCCTCGGCGGTGCCGGCGGCGAACACCTCGACCGGCGCCGGCCGGCGCGGGTCGCCGTGGCGCACCGGCACGACCTCGATCTGCGGCACGCCGGCGAGCTCGCCGTCGGCGAAGTACTCGCGCAGCTCGTGGGCGCCGGCGAGCTCGGCGCTGTCGAGCGAGTCGCGGTCCAGGCCGCGCATCGGGTGCAGGCGGGGCCGCACCCCGGTCGGGGTGCCCCGGCACAGCGACACCTGCGCGGTCAGCTCCTGGTCGATCTCCAGCTGGTACCACAGCTCCGGCACCGCCGGCGCGCCCCGGTGCCACCCGTACTCGTAGCGGCCCCACTCGATCGACCGGTGCCCGCGCGCGTCCCCGCCGAGCAGCCGGTGCAGCTGGATGTCGGGGATGAGCGGCCGCCACTCGGTACGCACGAACAACCGGCCGTCGGCGCGGGCCAGGTCCAGCGGCTGCCCGTGGCGCAGCCAGGGCACCGGGTCGTTGAGCGCCGTCGCGAGGCCGAAGTCGGCCGGCAGCGCGAGCAGCAGGTTGTCGGCCCGGACCACGAGCAGGTCGTGGCCCTGCCGCAGCTGCTGCGGGTCGGAGCTGCCGATGGCGGTGATGCTGCGCGCCCAGGCGGCGCCGATCGACGCGGCCTGCTTGGCGTAGCGCCGCTCGACGATGATGCCGCTGGGGTCCCACGCCACCGGCGGGCCGCCGTCGGCGCCGGCGCTGAGGTGCTGGGCCATCAGCTGCTCCACCAGCTCCCGCACGACCGGCATCGCGGTGGTCCGCCCGGACAGCGCCACCACGTCCAGCCGGGCGCCCGGGACGCCGCCCAGCGTGCGGCGCACCAGCGTGGCGGTCATGCCCACCGCCACGTCGAGCATCGGCCGCACCATCCGGGCGAAGTCCTCGGCGCGCAGCACGACGCTGCCCGGCGCGAGCCGCGCCGCGGCCTCCTGGATCGCCTGGTCCGGGATGTACGTCGTCCAGATCTCCGGCAGCGTGTAGTCGCGGCCCTTCGACAGGTGCTCCACCTTCGCGGTCTCCGCCGCCGTCCACAGCTCGTCGAACACCTTCGTGCGGGCCCGCCGCCCGTCCGGCCCGCCCGCGCTGTGCGTCGGCAGCTCCGCGCGCAGCACCCGGCGCACGTCGTCCGGCACCGGGTCGGGCAGCTCGGCCCGCAGGACCCGGGCCACCAGCGAGTCCTCGTCGGTAGAGCCCTCACCGCCCTCGCCCCGGGAGGCCCGGATCGCGTCGACGATCGCGGCCTTGAGCCAGTAGAACAGCCGCAGCGTCAGCAGGTCGCCGCCGAGCTGCTGGTGGCCGGTCGTGCCGAGCACGTGGGGCCGCAGCAGGTACTCGCGGCCGTGCAGCCGCAGCCCGTCGGCGGGGGTCTGCGGGCTCTGCGGGCTCTGCGGGCCGCTGCGGTCGACCAGGTCCAGGGCCAGCAGCGCGATGTCGGCGGTGCCGCCGCCGAGGTCCAGCACCGCCATGTACTGCCGCCAGGTGCGCTCCGCCGCGTCCGGCACCTCGGTCGCCGCCGCCCGGAACGCCCGGATGCCCGCGTCGGCGTCGCCGCCGAAGCCGCGCATCACGAAGTACAGGCCGGCGGCGATCGCCTCGTCGTACTCGAGGTACACCCGCTTCGGGTCCAGGCACAGCGCGTCGGCGACGATGTGCCGCAGCCGGTCGCGGACCGACGGTGGGGTGACGGTCGGGTACGTCACCGCCACCTCGGACACCTTGCGGTCGGCGACGACCCGGATCGGGTACAGCAGCGAGTCCTCCTGCGCGGCCCCGGCCACGGCGTCGGCGACGATGCGGCCCAGGTGGGCGTAGCCCAGCCCGATGAGCAGGTCGCTGTCCGGCCGCCAGCCGCCCGGCAGCCGGTGCCCGGCCAGCTCCGGCACGTCGGTGCGCTCCAGCAGGCGCCGCTTGAGGTCGGGCAGCAGCACGGTGTCGCCGGACCCGTCGCCGGGCAGGCCGTCGACGAGCGCGGAGCGCTCCACGTCGGCCGGGCGCAGCGCCAGGACGCTGCGGATCTCCGGCACCCGGAAGCGGTCCCACAGCCCGACCGGCCAGATCCGGTTGCGCCGCAGCGCGGGCGTGGTGAACGCGTGCTCGTAGGCGGCGGCGAGCCGCGGCGCGAGCACGTCGGCGTGCTCCGGATGCTCGGCGGCGTAGTCCTCGATGCCGAGGCACACCGCGTGCCGGACCGCCTCGTCGAGCTGCCCGGCCGGCCCGCGAAAGGCCTCGTCGCCGTCGCCGCCCGGCGGGCGGCCCAGCAGCGCGCCGCGCAGCCAGTCGACGCCCGGGGTGGCCGGCACCTTCTCCGGGGGCAGGCGCAGCGCCACGGCGGTGAGCAGGCCGGGCAGCAGCGGGGCCACCGCCGGGTCGTGCAGCAGCGCGGCCAGGTCGGCGCGCAGCGTGTCCAGCTGCGCCGGGTCGATGGCGCGGGCGTGCAGCTCGATGCTGTGCGACAGGGTCACCGTCGAGGACCAGTGGCCGAGGTCGATCCCGACGTACTGCAGGGTGTCGGTGTCACCGGGCTCGGCGGTGCGGATCGGGCCCAGCGGGGCGCGGGCCCCGCGCGGGCGGGCACCGGTCGCCGGGCCGCGGTCGGTCGTGGTCGTCATCGGGTAGCTCCGTTCGGGTCATCGGGCCGGTGGCGGGCCGCCAGCCGGGGAATCTCGCCGGCCTTCGGGATCGCCTTGAGCAGGTCGGGGATCCTCCGGGACAGCTCGGTGCGCAGCTCGCCGAGGGCGGCCTGCACCCGGCGGCGCACGTCGACGTCGATCGCGTTCACCACGTCCCGGCGCAGCCGCAGCACGTGGACGCTGTCGCGGGCCGGCCCGTCCGGCGGCCCGGGCAGCCGCGGGTGCCACGGCAGCGCCCGCCGCTCGTCCAGCGGATAGGCCGGGAACGGGGCCGCCGGCACCGCCCCGGCATCGGCGCCGGCGTCCGCGGCGGTCCGGACCGCGGCCAGCGCCTGGCGGACCAGCGAGCGGTCGGTGAACTGCTCCAGGACCCGCCAGCGGCTCGGGCTGCCGGGGCCGTCGACCGGGCCGCCGAGCAGCGGCTCGAGCAGGCCGGCGTCGGCGCGCAGCAGGTCGATCGCGGACGCGACCGGCCGGGCGTCCCAGACCCGGCCCGCCCAGCCGTCCACGATCCGGTCGAGCTGCCGGTCGGCCGCCTCGAGCAGCTCCGCGTAGGAGCCCTCGTAGTGCTCCCGCAGGTCGTCCAGCGCGGTGACGATGCCGAGGTCGGCGAGCTCGCCGACGTTGAGCACGCCGATCTCGACCAGGCCGTCGGGCGCGTAGACCAGCGTGTTGGTCCACACGTCCCAGCCGTGCACCGCCACCGTGGCCCGCTCCCGCAGGTCGCGGTCGATGCGCTGGCCGTCGCCGTCCGGCAGGATCGCCAGCAGCGGGACCTGCTGCACCTGGCGGCTCAGCTCGTGCACCGCGCGGGTCAGCGCGGTGGAGACGGCCCGCAGCCGGCGCACGACGTCGGGCCGCACCGCGCCCGGGGCCGGCTCCGGCGCCAGCTCCGCGCAGCGGGCGTCGAGGTCGGCGAGCATCGCCTCGGCCTCGGCGAGCCAGATGCGCAGGCCGTGGCGCTGCAGGTGGCCGCCGACGAGCCGGCGGGCCGCGTCCAGGCCGCCGTCGCGGCCGGTCCAGTCGGCCAGCGCGACCGCCATCGGCTCCGGCGCGCTCCCGGCCAGCAGCGCGTCCACGGTGGACCGCCACGCGTCCGGGTACTCGTCGGCGGCGCGCACCTCGGCGCCGGCGACGCTGGGCGGCGTCGGCCAGCCGAGGTCCAGGACCGCGCGCAGCGCCGACACGAGCGCGGCGCGCTCCTGCCGGTGGTTGGTCAGGCCGTCGAGCAGCCCGTCGAGCACCGCGAAGTCCTCGGAGCGCGCCGCGAGCTCGCCGATGCTGCGCACCGGGTAGGCGCCGGGCGGCGGCCGCAGCAGCTCCAGCCGGTTGACCAGCACCAGCAGCGAGTCGGCGAGCTCCTTCCTGGCGTAGCGGCCCTGCTGCAGCATGCCGAAGAAGCGCGCCGCCGCGTCCGACGCGCCGGGCACCCGGCCGTCGAGCACCATGACGACGGTGCTGGTCTCGGGGAGCTTGCGGCGTACCACCCAGCGGTCGCGCTCGTTGCCCGAGTTGAGCCCGGGCAGGTCGAGCAGGTCGGTCGGCACACCGCCGGTGTCGAGCACGTCCCGCGGTACGTCCACGTCGATGACGATCTCGTCCACGAGCGGGAAGACGACGGTCAGCGCCTCGGCGGTGAGCCGGTCGGCCGGGAACGGCGGGCGGTGCACCCGCTCGGGGAACGCCGCGCCCGGCACCCGCTGGGTGCCGATCTTCACCGCGTCGCGCAGCAGCGCCGCGTCGATCGCCATCGCGCCGGCGCCCGGCACCCGGGCCAGGAAGCCGGCGCCGGCGTCCAGCGCGTTGCGCAGCTGCACCAGCTCGAACGCCAGGTCGCGGACCGTCGGGTCGGCCGCGTCGTCCGTCCACAGGGGACGCAGGACGTCGAGCCGGGACCAGTCGGAGCGCTCGGGCGCGGCGACGTCGACCGGGCTCCAGCCGCGCAGCGCGGCCAGGGCCGGGTGCGGGGTGCCCTCCTCGGGGTCGGTGATCCGGGCGACGATCGCCTCGGCGAGCCGCGCGGTCTCCTGGGGGGTCAGGAACCCGACGGCGATGGTGCCCCGGCGGGCGGCGGATCCCGGGGGTACCGCGTGCAGCCGCAACCGGGTGACGTTGCCCGTCGTCGGTGTGTTGGACACCGGCAGCAGGTCGGGTACGCCGGTGAGCAGCGACGCCAGCAGGGACTTGCCGGCGCTCACCTGCCCGGCGAGCGCGGCCGACGGGCTGCGGTGCACGAACGCGGAGCACCGGTTGGCCAGCTCCCGCGCCTCGTGCAGCGCGCGGCGCCGGTGCGGCGGTCCGTCCGGTACCCCGCCGAGCTGCTCGACGGCTTCGTAGGCGCGCCGCCGCAGCTCGGCGATGCGGGGATGGATCTCGGTCACTGCTCACTCTTCCCTTCGCGATGGAGCCCTCACGGTTCGGTCCGCTCCAGGTGGCCGGCCCGGGTGCGCAGGTAGCGCCGCAGGCCCTCGAGGTCGATGCGGCGGTGCACGCCGTTGCGCAGCGCCGCCAACTCGACGTCGGCGTCGACGTCGGCCCGCTGCGCGACGACCTTGCGGCGGTCCGCGTAGCGCTCGGCGGCGCCCTGCTCGCGGACCCGGCGGCCGTAGACGGACCAGCCGCCCAGCAGCTTCAGGCTCAGCGGGACCAGGTCGACGGCGACGAACAGCCCGCGCAGCACCCACGGGATGCCCTGCACCGACCAGTCGTCGCGGTGCGCGGCCCGGTACTGCGCGAACGCCCGCTCCTGCTCCAGCCAGCCGGCCGGGCCCTGCCGGTCCAGGTCCGCCGCGTGCCAGCGGGCGTCGCCGTCGCGCAGGTCGCGGTACGGCCCGGACGTGGGGTCGCGCAGCGCGGCCCGCTCCGTCCCCAGCGCGGCGACCTTCGGCTCGACCTCCCCGCGGGTCTGGTCGAGCCGGTCCCGCGCGGTGCGCAGGTCGGCCAGCCGGTCCAGGTACGTCTGGTACTCGGCGAGCGCCTTCGGCCCCTTCCCCGGCTGCGGCGAGATGCGGCCCTGGACCTCGTCGACGTAGCGCTGGTAGGCGACCTGCTGCGCCTCGTCGGCGGCCGTGACGTCGCGCTCCCGGTCCTCGATCTGGACGTGCAGGGCGGCGACCTGCCGGTCGATCGCGGCCTCGCGGGCGGCGACCGCCGTGGCGGCGGCCGCGTCGTAGCGCTCCTGCCGCTGCCCGGCGATCACCTGACGGATCTCCGGCTGGAAGATGAGCAGCACGATCGCCTCGCTCATCAGCAGCGCGACGGCGAGGGCCATCCCCACGCGCAGCAGGTAGACGAGGCCGCGCACGCCGTGCGCCCCCGCGCCCCGGCCGGCCCCGGCGGTCCGGCTGGCCCCGCC
>NZ_JBEXCY010000212.1:0-20056 GCF_040605515.1 Dactylosporangium sp. NPDC005572
GGCCACCCGCCGCAGTGCGGCCTGCTCCGCCAGCAGCGCCTGGGTCGCCTGCTGGCTGTCCCGCAGCGAGCCGATGAGCCGCTGGCGGTCCACGGCGCTGCGCAGGATCCCGGTCAGCGCCGGGCCGAGGCTCTCGCGGAGCCGGTCCACCGTCGCCGGCGGGGTGGTGTCCGGGACGACGAGCCGCCCCACGTCGCCGAGCACGATGACACCGGAGCCGGGCTCGGCACCGAGCTCGATCGACGCGGAGGCGAGGCCGAACCGGGCCGCCAGGTGCCGCGAACCGGCCTGCAGCCCGGCCGGCAGCTCGTCCGGGCCGAGGATGAGGCGCGCGACCTCGGCGGCCGTGCCCGCGTCGGCCGACCGTGCCCGGGCGAGGTTGGCCAGTCCCGCGCTCACCAGGGCGACGAGCGAGAGGACCGCGAACCGCTGGAGGTCCTGGAACACGGTCGGGTGCGGGCCGCCCGGCGGGGCGAGCAGGAGCGCGAACGCCACCGTGCTGGCCAGCGCGGCGGCGACGCCGAGCAGCCCGCCCCACACAGTCGCCAGGACCAGCACGCCGAGCGCGTAGATCGGGGCACTCGGCTGGCTCTGCAGCCCGGCGGCCCGCAGCAGGGCCAGCGCAGCCGTCTCCAGCGTGACGACCACCGCCGCCACGGCGACGCCGACCGACAGCGGTGGCGGAGTCGCCGGCAGCAGGCAGCACATCAGCCGGCGCCGGACGGCGTAGCTCACCGTCATGCAGCCTCCAAGGCGGCTCCAAGGCACCAGAGCCGGGCCGGTTCCCGCCGGTCCGGAAGGCACACGTCCGACCGTTCGCCTGCCCGGCGGACATCACCACCACCCGCCGGGGGTGACATCGGTCCCGGGCCGGCCGGGCCGTACGGCCCTGGCGGCGCCGGCGCATCACGGGTTCAGTGGAAGAAAAGGGAGGCGACGCTCATGAACACCGCATACGAGCTGCTGGCCGCGCACCCGTTCATGGCGGGCATCCCCGACCGGTTCCTGAGCCGGATGGCGCTGTACTCGCACCGGGCCGTGTTCCACGCCGGCGCCCGCGTCTTCAACGAGGGCGGGCACGCCGACCGGTTCTGGCTGATCCGGGACGGCCGGGTCGACCTCGACGCCACGGCTCCCGGCCGGGGCCGCATCGTCATCGACACGATCGAGGCCGGCCAGGTCCTCGGCTGGTCGTGGCTGTTCCCGCCGTACCGCTGGCACTTCGGCGCCTCGGCCGCCGGCCCGGTGCTCGCCGTCGCGCTCGACGGGCCCGGCATCCGGGCGCTGTGCGCCGCCGAGCCCGCGCTCGGCCACGACCTGACGACGCGGCTCATGCAGGTCGTCGTGGCCCGCATGCAGGCCACCCGGGCCCGCCTGCTCGACCCGGGTGCCGCGCCCCGGGCGGAGGGCACGGAGGCCTACTCGGTCTGAGCGCGAGGTGGCCGACGTGGTCGGGGCCGCCCGCCTGCCGTGCCCGTGACCGGCGGGCTCAGCGCGGCGGCGGGCGCTCCCCCGAGCCGCGCACGACGAGCTCGACGCCGACGGTGACGGTCTGCACGGGCCGCGCGTGGTCGGCGGCCCGCTGGCGCAGCAGGTCGATCGCGGTACGCCCGATGGTCTCGCTGTCCTGGGCGATCACCGTGAGGGCCGGTCGGAGCAGGTCGGCCAGGGGGAAGTCGTCGAAGCCGACGACGGCCACCGTCGCCGCCGCGGGGCCGAGGTGGCGCAGCACCTCGAACGTCGTGGAGGCGTTGCCGGTGATGAGGGCGGTCGCCGGGTCCGGGCCGTGCAGGACCGCATCGAGCACAGCACGGATGCGGGCGGGTTCCACGGCACCCGGGTGGGTCAGGCCGGTGACCGGTTCGCCGGTCGCGGCCATGCAGGCCCGGAACGCAGCGGCGCGCTCGTGGCCGGTGAAGATGCGCTCCTGGTCGCCGATGTAGGCGATGCGGCGGTGCCCGTGGGCGCGCAGGTGCCGGAACGCGGTGCCGATGCCGGCGGCGTTGTCGGAGACGACCGTGTCGACCGTGATGCCACCGGCGGGGCGGTCGAACGCGACGACCGGCGTGCCCGCCTCGAGCTCGGGGCCGAGGTACTGGTGGTTGTCCCCGACCGGCTCCAGGACGATCCCGTCGAGGTGCCGCCCGCACATCGAGATGACCACCTCGCGCTCCCGGTCGACCTCGTCGGCGGTCGCCGTGGCGTGCACGGTGAAGCCGTGCGCGCGGGCCGCGGCGTCCAGCGAGCCGAGCACCGGGTGACCGGCCGAGAGGTTGCGCACCGCCGCGCCGATGAGCCCGCTCCGGCCGCCGCGCAGCTGCCGGGCCCGCTCGTCCGGGGTGTAGCCGAGCACCGAGATGGCCGCCCGGACCCGGTTGACGAACTCGGCGCCGACCGTGGGGTCCTCGTTGACGACCCGGGAGACGGTGCGCAGCGCGACTCCGGCGTGCTGGGCGACGTCGTTCATGGTCGGCCGCTTGCGACGGGCCATTCGACTCCCTTCGAAGTGGAGAGCAGCGTAGCGCGCGAGATTCATCCCATGTGTCAACGCTGAGGCACCCAAGATAACGTTATCTCGGGTTTTGTAAACCATTGACATCCGATGTTTGGCGGTCGTATGGTCCCCACACCACCCCACCGGCGCCAAGGAGGCGCCAGGCCGGGCCGACGTTATCTCGCCCGGAATCCGTCCAGGAGGCACCCGTGCACCGTCGCGAGTTCCTGATCTCCGCCCTGTCCACCGCCGCGCTCGCCGCCGTCGCCGGCTGCTCCCCCGGCGAGTCGAAGGACGGCACCACGCTCACGTTCCTCACGTTCGAGACCCCGGCGCTGACCGCCAAGTTCTGGGACGACTCGATCGCCGACGCCACCAAGAACCTCGGCGGCGTCTCGGTCAAGAAGATCGTCGCGCCGACCAGCGACCGCAACGCCTACGCCAAGCAACTGCAGGCCTCCGGCCAGTTCCCCGACGTCCTCGCCTCGATCAACCCGAAGGACTTCCTCGAGGCCGGCCTGCTCCAGCCGTACGACCAGGGCTGGCTCGACGCCAACTTCCTGCAGCCCAACGGCAACGCCATCAACGGCAAGACGTACATCCCGCCGACCAACTCGCAGATCCTGCCGATGGTCTTCTACAACAAGGAGATCTTCGCGAAGAACAACCTGCAGGTGCCGACCACCTGGGCCCAGTTCGCCGACGTCGCGAACAAGCTCAAAGCAGGCGGGGTCACCCCGATCCAGCTCGCCGGCGCCGAGCCGTGGTCGGCCAGCATGCCGCTCGTCGGACTGGTCAGCGCCCACGTCCTCGGCAAGAACCCCAACTGGATCAAGGACCGCTACGCGAACACGGTGAAGTTCACCGACGCCGACATGGTCGCCGCCGTCACCCGGCAGCGCGACCTGGTCAAGGCCGGCGCGTTCGGCAACGGCGCGCTCGGCGTGAACTACAACGACGCCAACAAGCAGTTCCTGGACGGCAAGTCCGGCATGTACCTCATGGGCAGCTGGTTCATCGGCCAGATCAGCGCCGCGCAGGCCGCCGGCTTCGGCGCCTTCCTGCTGCCGACCGACGACGGCAAGCCGGTCGTGCCGTTCAACGTCGGCGGCACCACGAGCGTCAACGCCAAGTCGCCCAACGCCGCCAAGGCCGCCGAGTTCGCCAAGGCGTGGTCGCTCTCGCCGAACAACCTGAAGACCCTCATCGAGACCGACGGGGCCTTCCCCATGCTCAAGACCGTCAAGCTGGAGGACTTCGGCGCGAAGGTCACACCGGTGTTCACCGACTGCTACAAGTACGTGCAGGAGAGCAACACGAAGGTGAGCTCGGTCGGCTGGGTCAACAACGACGACGCCATGCCGCCCGGGGTCTCCGACCTGTTCTACGCGCTGTCGCAGCAGCTGTTCACCAACGACGACGTCAAGGCCCAGCTCGCCGCCCTCGACACGGCCTGGGACAAGGCCGTCAAGCAGTGAAGGGCCGAGCTGGACGAGGCCTCGCCCCCGTCGCCTGGCTCGCGATCCTCCTCTATGTGCTGTTCCTGCTGTACCCCCTGGGCCGCAGCCTGTTCCTCAGCTTCACCGACCGCAACCCGCTCAAGGCCGACAGCACGTTCGTCGGCCTGCGCAACTATGCGGACCTCTTCGACGACGACCGGCTGCTCGCGACACTCAAGTTCACGCTGCTGGTCGTCGTCGTGGTCACCCTCGTCGCCAACGTGTTCGGGCTGGCGTTCGCGCTGCTGCTCAACCGCGACACCCGCAACTACCGGGTGATGCGGACGCTGGTGTTCGTCCCGCAGGTGCTCTCCGGCGTCATCGTCGCGTTCATCTGGCGCAGCATCCTCACCCAGAACGGCCTGCTCAACGCGGCGCTCGCCCAGGTGGGCCTGACGAGCGACACCGCGTGGCTCGGCAGCACGAACCTCGCCACGCTGTCGATCTGCGCGGTGGTGAGCTGGATGACGATCGCGTTCGCCACCGTCGTGTACTCGGCGGCGCTGCGCACGGTGCCGCCGGAGCTCTACGAGGCCGCGCGGGTCGACGGCGCCGGCGCGTTCGAGCGGTTCCGCGCGGTCACGCTGCCGATGATCGCGCCGGGCATGACGATCAACGTCGTCCTCTGCCTGATCACGACGTTCAAGCTGTACGACGTCATCGCGGTGCTGACCGGCGGCGGCCCCGCGAACACCACCCAGTCGACGGCGTACTACCTGCTCGAGGCCGCGTTCACGCAGAACCTCTTCGGCTACTCCTCGGCGATCGCGATGCTGCTGCTCGCGCTGACCGCCGGGATCGCCTACACCGTCACGTTCCTGCTCCGCAGACGGGAGGTCCGGCTGTGACCCGCCGCCGGTTCCACACGGGCTTCGCCTGGCTGGCGACGCTGCTGTTCTGCCTGCCGATCTACCTGGCCCTCGTCAACGCGTTCAAGGACCAGCGGCAGATCCTCGCCAACCCGGCCGCACCGCCGGCCCCGTTCACGTTCGGCAACCTGACCCGGGCCCTGCAGCGCCCGGACCTGCTCGTGCAGGCCGGGCTCATCAACTCGGTCGTCGTCACGGCCGCGTCGGTGATCATCCTGATCCCGCTGTCCAGCGCCGTGAGCTTCTACATCTCGGAGCGCTCACGGCGCTGGAAGGCGCTCCTGCTGGCGATGTTCGCGCTCGGCCTGATGGTGCCGCCCCAGGTGGTGCTCCTGCCGATCGTCGGACTGCTCCAGTCGGTCGGGCTCCAGCACACGTACACCGGGCTCGTGCTGTCCAACGTGGGCGGCGGGTACCTGTCGTTCGCCGTGTTCGTCTACGTCGGCTTCCTGCGCGGCGTGCCCCGCGAGGTGATCGAGGCGGCCCGCGTCGACGGCGCCTCCGACCTGCGGGTCTGGTGGCAGGTGGTGTTCCCGATGGTGCGCCCGGCGACCGCGACCGTGGCCATCTTCCTCGGCCTGTGGGTGTGGAACGACTTCCTCAACCCGCTGTTCATCCTCGGCCCGCTCAAGGGCCAGACCATCACGACCGGTGTCTACCTCTCCGTCGGCACCTACTCGACCGACTACGGCCAGCTCTTCGGCATCATGTTCCTCGCCGCGATCATCCCGGTGATCGGCTACCTGGTCAGTCAGCGCGAGTTCATCCACGGCCTGATGTCAGGAGCCTCGAAGTGATCCGGAAATGATCCCCCCGCTGGACGACCTCGCCGGCGACTGGCTCGGCCGCGGCGACCTGGCGCACCTGCCGTCGCTGCGCAACCAGTGGGGCCAGGCCCACGTCAACGACGACCTCACGTCGCTGTCCTGGCTCGCGATGCCACCGTACAGCGGGGGCTACCACACCGGCGTCCTGCGCGTCGACGGCCGGACCGTCCGCGCCGACCGGCTGCGCTGGGCCCCGTGGGGCGTGCGGCGGGCCGGTGCCGCCGGCGACCTGGCGGTGGAGACCGACACCCGGCTCGGCTACGAACAGCACGCCGCCTACTGGCGCACGAGGCTCGTCAACCGGGGTGCGGAGCCGGTCGCCGTCACCGTCGAGCAGGAGCTGTTCGCGCCGATCGCGCACAGCGACGTCGACTGGGGCTGGCTCTACGGCACCCCGTGGAGCGCCGGGCACCACCACGACTACTACACCACCGAACGCATCCGGGCCGAGGTCCTCGCCGACGCCCCGCGCCACGCGCACCTGCTCGCCGCCGACCCGCGCCGGCTGCGGCTCGGCAGCCCGCGCATCCCCGGCATCCAGCGCGACGAGGACACCGCGCCGATGCTGCTGGAGACCGAACTGCCGGACCACTCCACCGCGGACAGCGGCCGCACCCGGGCGCCGTCGGTCCTCGCGTCGGTGCGGGCGATCACGGCGCTGCCCGAGACCGGCCGCCCGACGATCGTCGCCGGGGTGTTCGAGCTGGCCGGGCGCACCGCCGAGCGGCGCCTCGAACCGGTCGCGCTCGGCCCGGGCGCGGTGCTGCGGTTCGAGGTGCGGCCCGCCGCGGACGGCGAGACCGGCGTGATCCTGACCCACGGCAACCACCCCGACTCGGTCCAGTTCGGCCTGGCCGACGGGCGGCCGTGGCTGCGGGTCGCCGGGGAGCTCGTGGTCGCCGAGCGACCGCTGCGGGCCGGGCAGTGGCACCGGCTCGCCGCCCGGATCACCGGCGACGGGGCCGAGCTCAGCGTCGACGGCGTCCCCGTCGCCTGGACCCAGCCGTGGTGGGGCGCCCAGCGCTGGACGTCCACCGTGGACGACGGGGTCGTGGTCGTCGACGACCGGCGCAGCCCCGCGGTGTCCGCCTACGGGTTCGCGGCCGCCCCCGACGAGCTCGTGCTGCACGGCGGCGGGGCGGTGGCCCGGTGGTTCGTCACCGTGGAGCCCGATGCCGCCGTGGAGCTGGGTGTGGTACTGGCGGTGTCGCGCGACCGGGCGCGCTCGGTCACGGCGGCGGCCGCCGCCGCGGCCCGGTTCGACGAAGCCGTCGCGGCCGTCGCCGACCGGTGGCGGGCGACGTGGACGAGCGCCTTCACGCCCGGCAACGCCGAGTTCTCCGGCCACCTGCCCACCCTGACCGGCGCACCCGCCGGGCTGGCCCGCACCTACTACCTCGGTGCGCTGCTCGCGATCTACCTGCGCAACACCGGGGTGAGCCCGATCGGGCCGGTGTTCCTCACCGGCGGGCCGCGGCTCGGCCCCACGACGACCTTCTTCTGGGACCAGTCGGAGTGGGTGCACACCGCGGCACTGCTGGAGCCGGCCGGGCTGCGCGCGTGGATCCTCGCCGCGCTGGCCCAGCCGTACGACCACTGCCACTCGTTCGACACCCGCAACCTGCTGCCGGTCGGCAACCACTACGCGGCCAACGACCACGCGCTGTTCCGCACGGTCCAGGGCTACGTCGGGGTGACCGGTGACGTCGAGCTGCTCGGTGAGAAGGCCGGTGACGCGACCGTCCTGGACCACCTGCGGGCGATGGCGTACCGGCCCCGGCAGCGGCGGGCCGCGTTCGGCGCCGGCGTCCTCGTCGACCTCGGCCGCGACCCGTGGGAGCTGCTGGAGTGCGTGCCGAACTACCGCGACGCGGTGGTGTCGTTCAACGCCGGCTACGCGGGCATGCTGCGCGCGCTCGCGGTGCTGCTGCGCCGCCTCGACCCGGACCTTGCCGAGGAGGCCGCGCGGGCCGACACCGACGCGGACGAGCTGACGGCGGCGGTCCTCGGGCAGTACGCGGGCGGCGGCCGGTGGCGCATCGCCCACCCCGAGGGCGACGAGACGATCGGGCACGTCCTCGACTTCGTGTTCGTCGCCGCCGAGCTGGCCGAGGACCTCACCCCGGCGATGCGCGACGAGATGGTCCGGTTCGTCGCCGACCACCTGCTCGACGGCGACTGGATGCGGGCGCTGTCCCCCGACGACCCGGTCGCGCCGCGCTCCGACCGGCCCGACCACGGCGCCGCCGGCGCGTTCGGCGCGTGGCCCGGCGCCACCGCCTACGGCCTGACCCGGCTCGGCCGGCCGGACCTCGCCGTGGGGCTGCTGTCCCGCCTGCACGCCGCCGCGTCCGGCGCGGTGTGGGGCCAGGCGATGGAGGCCGTCGGCGGCGGCCGGTTCCGGGTCGCCGAGCGCGGCGTCGCCAACCGGGACAGCAACGCCGGCGTCGCCGCCACCGAGGCGATCCTGGCCGGCCTGTTCGGCCTGCACGCCGGCTTCGCCGGGCCGTCCCACCGGCCCCCGGCGCCGGGCACCGGCACCCTCCACAACGTCCGGACAACCCTCTGAACGACCGCTCATCGGCAGCACATCCGATCGTCCCGCCAGATGAAAGGAGCGATGCACCATGCCCGTCACCAGACGCAGGGTCACCGCCGCCGCGACCGGCCTGCTGGCCGCCGGCGTCACGGCCTTCGTCGCCGTCGCCGCGCCCGACGCGCGGGCGGCGACGCCGAACCCGGCCCAGCAGTGGACCGAGGTGCAGAACCTGGTCGGCCCCATCCGGGGCGTGTGGACCAACCAGAGCTACGCCGGCGCGGTCAGCCGGTCGATGCCGGACACGGCGCTGCTCGGCAACGGTGACATCGGCGTCACCTCCGGCGGCGGCACCGGCTACAAGACGTTCTACGTGTCGAAGGGCAACTTCTGGGCCGGCAACCCGAACCCCTCGTTCGTCGCCCTCGGCGGCGTCACCGTCGCACCGGTCGCCACCACCCCCGCGGGGAACCTGGCGCTCGGCGCGACCGCCACCGCCTCCAGCTCCCACCCGAGCTTCCCGCCGCCGCGGGCCGTCAACGGCCAGTGGACCAGCGGCTACGAGGGCTGGGTGTCGGAGGTCGGCAAGCCGCAGACCCTCACGCTCGACCTCGGCAGCGCCAGGACGTTCAACCGGTACCTCATCCGCCACGACGGCGCCGCCCGCCCGGCCGAGACGGCCAACAACACGAAGAACTGGACGCTGCAGGTGTCCGCCAACGGCACGTCATGGTCCACCGTGGACACCGTCACGAACAACACCGCGTCCACGACCGACCGCACCATCGCCACGCAGAACCTGCGGTACCTCCGGCTGAACATCACCGAACCCACCCAGGGCACCACGGCCGACTCGCAGGCCAACCCCCGGGGCCGCATCGGCCAGCTGGAGCTCTACGGGCCGGGGTCCGGGCCGACCACGCCGCCGGCGGGCCCGTTCCGCGAGGAGCAGAACATCCTGCAGGGCGACGTCGACACCACGATGACCCTCGGCGGGCAGCCGGTGACGATGAAGACCTGGACGGCCGCGAACGACAACCTCGTGGTCACCCAGATCCGGTCCACCGGCACGGCCACCGTGTCGCTGAAGGCCGAGACGTTCGCCGGCGCCGCCGACGCGCGGTCCGGCTTCACCAACACCGCCGGGGTCAGCGGCCAGACCACGTGGGCGACCCGGCGCACCCCGTCGGGCACCAACTGGGTGTCGGAGGCGTCCCTGGCCACCCGGCTCATCGGCGGCACCGGCACCGCGTCCGCGTCCGGCGCGACCGCCCGGCTCACCTTCGACCTCGCGCCCGGCCAGACCGTCCGGCTGGTCACCGCGGTCGCCGGCGGCGGGCAGAACCCGACGGGGACGGCCGCCGCGGCCCAGTCGCTCGTGGGCGCGCAGAGCGGCGGCTCGCTCGACACGCAGTACACCACCCACCTCGAATGGTGGAAGCAGTACTGGCTCAAGTCGTACCTCAACGTCGGCGACGACGTCCTGCACCGGTACTACTACGGCGCGCTGTACCTGCTCGGCTCGTCGATCCGCGCGGGCCGGATGTCACCGGGCCTCTACGGCATCTGGGCGACCAGCGACTCGCCCCAGTTCAGCGGCGACATGCACCTCAACTACAACTACATGGCCAACTTCTACGGCGTGTACTCGGCGAACCGCACCGAGCTGGCCCTGCCGTACTTCGACCTGATCGGCGCCTACGTGCCCGAGGCGCGGCGGCGGGCCCGCCAGGACCTGAACCGGGTCAAGCCGGACTACGTGTCGGGCCGCTTCCCGAGCGGCGGCGTGCCGGCCGGGCTGCTGTTCCCCGTCGGCATCGCGCCCTACGGATCGACCGCCGACAACAACTACCACCAGCAGGTCGGCAACGCGCTGTTCGCGGCGACGCAGTACGTCGCGTACTACGACTACACCCGCGACCGGGCGTTCCTGCAGAACACGGCGTACCCGTTCCTGAAGGAGGTGGCGGCGTTCTTCCAGTCGTGGCTGGAGTTCGACGGCCAGCGCTACCACCTGTGGTCCGGCCCGCACGAGGGCACCTGGGGCCGCAACTCCAGCCCCGATCTCGGCCTGCTGCGCTACGTCCTGGCCTCGCTGGTCGCGGCCTCGACCGAGCTCAACGTCGACGCCGCGCTGCGCACCACGTGGCAGGACATCCTCAACCGGCTGGCGCCGACCCCGACGACGACGTACAACGGGCAGACGGTGTTCGCGCTGGCCGACGCGGGCACGATGCAGAGCTCCGACACCCGGCTCATCCACCCGGGCGACAACACGGTGAACCTGGAGTTCATCCACCCCGGCGAGGTCCTCGGCCTGGCATCGTCCGCGGCTGACCGGCAGGTCGCCGTCAACACGCTGAACGCGATGAACTCGTGGGGCCAGGACAACAGCTTCCCGAAGGTGTTCACGCAGGCGGCCCGCGTCGGCTACCCGGCCACGACGCTGATCGACCAGCTGAAGGGCCAGATCAACCAGAAGCTCGGCCCGAACCTGCGCATCGTGGACCCGTTCCACGGCCTGGAGAAGACGGGCGCGGTGGAGGCCGTCGACAACCTGCTCCTGCAGAGCGACAACGGCGTGATCCGCGTCTTCCCGGTCTGGCCGGCGTCGCGCAACGCCCGCTTCGTGAACCTGCGGGAGAAGGACGCGTTCCTGGTGTCGAGCGAGCTCACCGGCGGCCAGGTGGTGTACGTGGACATCGTGAGCCAGGCGGGACGGCCGGCTGCGCTGCTGAGTCCGTGGGGCACCCGCCCGGTGACGGTCACCCGAGCCGGCGGCGGCACGGTGGCCCACACGGTGACCAACGGCACCATCACCTTCCCGACCCAGACGGGCGCGACCTACCAGATCGTGCCTGCCTGACCGGGAACGGTGGCGGGCCGGCGCTAGGGCAGCGCCGGCCCGCCACCACCGCCCACCGCCACCCACGGCCCGCGGCCACCACGGCCCGCCACCACCACGGCCCGCGACCACCGCCACCCACGGCCCGCCACCGCCACCCACGGCCCGCCACCGCCGCGGCCCACGGTCCGCCACCACCACCCGCGGCCCGCCACCACCACCCACGGCCCGCCACCACCGCGGCCCGCCGCCCACGGCGGCCATCACCCGCCACCCGCGGCCCGCCACCACCGCTACGGCGCCGACGAGCCCGGCATGACGAGGCCCGACTCGTAGGCGAGGATCACGGCCTGGGCCCGGTCGCGCAGGGCGAGCTTCTGCAGCAGGTGCCGCACGTGGGTCTTCACGGTCGCCATCGAGATCACCAGCTCGGCCGCGATGTCGGCGTTCGACAGGCCGTACCCGATGAGCTGCAGCACCTCGCGCTCCCGGGCGGTGAGCCCGCCGGGGCCGGCGGCCGCCGGCGACACCCCCGGTGGCCGGGCCGGTGACCCGGCCGGGCGGGCGACGTAGTGGGCGACGAGGCGGCGCAGGACCGACTGGGCGAACAGGGCCTCGCCCGCCGCCACCGTGTGCACGGCCTCGACCAGCTGCCGGCGCCCGACGTCCTTGAGCAGGAAGCCGCTGGCGCCGGCCCGCAGCCCGGCCAGGACGTGCTCGTCCAGGTCGAACGTGGTGAGGATGAGCACCCGGCTGTCGAGCCCGGCCTCGACGATCCGCCGGGTCGCGGCGATGCCGTCCGTGCCGGGCATGCGCACGTCCATGAGCACGACGTCGGGGCGCAGCCGCTCGGCGAGCGCGACGGCCTGCGCCCCGTCCCCGGCCTCGCCGGCGACCGCCAGGCCCTCGACCTCGAGGATGAGCCGCAGCCCGGACCGCACGACGTCCTGGTCGTCGGCGATGAGCACGCTGGTCAAAGGGCCTGTCACCCTGCCCGTCACCGGCCCTGTCACCGGGTCTGTCACCGAGCCGGTCACCGAGCCTCGATCGGCAGCCGGGCCCGCACCGCGAACCCTCCGCCGGTGTCGCTGCCGACGCGCAGTACACCGCCGTGGATGCGCACCCGCTCCCGCATCCCGACCAGGCCGTGCGCATCCGGCGACGGCACGCCCCGGGCGCCCGGGCCGCGGTCGCGCACGTCGATCTCCAGCTCGTCCGCCCGCCACCGCAGCCCGACCGTCACCGGCGCGCCGGGGGCGTGCTTGACCGCGTTGGTGAGCGCCTCCTGCACGATCCGGTAGGCCGACAGGTCGAGGCTCGCCACCAGCGGCACCGGCGTCCCGTCGACCGCCAGCTCGACCGCCTGGCCGCCGTCGCGGGCGCGGTCGAGCAGCGCGGGCAGCCGGGCCAGCCCCGGCAGCGGTTCGAGGTCGTCGTCGCCGTCGGCGGCGCGCAGCACGCCGAGCATCCGGCGCATCTCGGTGAGGGCCTGCCCGGCACTGCCGCGGATCGTCGCGAGCGGGCGCCTGGCCAGCTCGGGGTCGCACTCCAGGGCGGCCTCGGCGGCGTCGGCCTGCACGGCGACGACGCTGATCGCGTGGGCGACGAGGTCGTGCAGCTCGCGGGCGATGCGGGTGCGCTCACCGGCGACGGCGGCCCGCTCGCGGTGGTCACGCTCGCGCTCCAGGTGCGCCGCGAGCTCCTCCAGGCGCCGCTGCCGGGCCCGCTGCCGGCGCACGAGCACGCCGACCGCCGCCGGGGCCGTCACACCGACGACGGCACCGACGAAGTCCCCCACGTGCGCGGGCTGCTCCGCGGTGCCGATGACGGAGCACACGGTGCCGATGAGCACGACGGCGGCGGCCACCTGCGGGTCCGGGACCTGGGCGGTCACCGAGGAGAACAGCAGGAACGCGGCGACATACCCGACCAGGACGAACCCGTCGGTCGGCACCAGCCACACCGCCGAGCCGGCGAGCGCCGCCGCCACGGGCCGGCTGCGCCGCCAGGCGATCGGCACGGTCGACCCGGCAGCCACCAGCACGCCGACGAGCGGCGGCGCGATCGGCAGGAACACCAGGACCTGGAAGAGCGCGACGGCGGCGAGGAGGGCGGCGGCGGCCCCGTCCACAGTCGCGGGCCGCGGCCGCCAGGCAACGGCAGCGAGCACGCGACAAACGGTAGGCCGCCGGCCGGCGGGTGTCGTCAACCCCAGGGCTGAGCCCGAGTCAGCCCGGTGGCGCAGCGCGAATCTCCGCCCACGGGTCGACGCGGCCGGGCGCCCCGCCGCCGCACGATCGTCGGCGTCAACACACGTCGCACCGTCGCACTGGAGGAACACCATGAGCACCACCGCAACCGAGGCCCCCGTCGCCACCCGCAAGCGTGTCCCGATCCCGGTCCGCGCGGCCCAACTGGTGCTGCTGGTCCCGCTGGGCGCGTTCCAGCTGGCCGCGACCGTCGGCTTCTCGCTCACCACGCCGATGTCGGGCCGGGACTACGCGGTCGCCGCCTGGGCGGTGCTGATGTCCCTGGCCGGCATCGTCACCGGCCTGCGGCTCGCCCGCGGCGGGCGCGCGCCACGGGCCGCGCTGGCCCTGCTCGCCGCACAGACCGCCTTCAGCCTGGTGAAGCTGACCGTCTTCGACGAGTCGGCGTCGCTGGTCTTCCTGGCGATCGTCGCCGTCTGCGCCGGCCTGGTCGCCCTACCGGCGAGCCGGCGCCACTTCGCCGGTCCGGCCGCCCGGCCGCCGGTGTCGTGACGCATCCCTGCGGGGCACCGCCCGCCCGAGCCACGGCACTCAAACCCGGCCGTCCGCCCGGGCCTGGCCGCGCCCCGGCGGACGGTGCCCCGCAGTGTCACTCGCCCCGCAGGTGGTCCACGTCGTAGGCCGCGTTGCCGTCGAACCAGACGTACACGGCCCGCACGTCCGCCAGCGCCGTCGCGTCGCAGGACATCGCGGTCGCCAGGTCGACGTCGACCGTCGTGGTCGTGCCCGCATTGACATAGCCCCAGGTCGACTGGCACCACGTGTAGGTGTCGCCGGTCTGCACGGCGATGCTGTACGAGGTGCCGGCGGCGCCGGTGCGCAGTTCGTAACGCAGCGCCGACCGGCCGGACAGGTCGGCCCGCTCGGGCAGGCCCGCGGCACCGAACCAGCCACCGTCGGCGGTGGTGACGCGCAGGCCGAAGTCGCCCTGCGGGTGGAAGTCGGCGGTCTGCGCAAGCGTGCCCGCGTTGGACTGCCAGCTCGCCGGCGCCCAACCGTCGAGGCCGGTCTCGAACGTCGCGAGCAGCAGCGGGTCGCCCGGACGGTTCTTCACCGTGACCCGCAGTTCGGCGACGTTCGACGTCCGGCCCGCCTCGTCCCGGACGGTGTACCGCCCGGTCGCGCGGCCGACGAAGCCCGCGGCCGGCGTGAACGTCACGACCCCGGCGGTGCCGCGCGTGAACGTGCCGCCGGCGACGGTGACGCTCGTCTGCCGCCCCGCCGTGGCGGGATCGAGGTCGATCGTCGCCGGGTTGACCCGCGTGCGATACGCGACGTCGTTCAGCGCGGGGCTGAGCGTCACCGGCTCGTACCGCAAGGTCTGCGCCGCGTCGTGGTCGGCGACCGGCGGGCGCGAGCGCTGCCCGTGCCGCAGTTCGTCGCCCGCGTTGCCGATCGTGGTGCAGACGGGGCTGGGGCAGTACACGGTGAAGCCGTCGTAGTCGGGGTAGTCGGTGCCGTCGTCCTGCCCGCCGGACAGGATCCAGTAGAGGAACCCGTCGATGCGGGCCCGCACCGCCGCGTCCGTCCACTGCTTGTAGACGACGTTGCGGGTCGCCTTGTCCAGCAGCCCGAACTCGCCCAGCATCACCGGCTTGCGCAGCCGCCGCGCGAGGTCGGCGTGGGTCCCGATCCAGCGGGTGCCCCAGGCGGCGTCCCTGCCCCAGTGGTCCGGGTAGAGGTGGAACGACGCCAGGTCGATCGCCGGCAGCGCGGCGAGGGCGGCCGAGTCGACCCCGTCGGCGCAGTTCAGCGTCCAGTCGCCGCCGGACCGGTCGGTACACAGGAAGCCCTCGTCGCCGGCGCTGACGAGGTGCCGGCGGTCGATGCCGCGGATGTACCGGCTGGTCTCGTCGGCCCAGGCGGTGACGGTGGCGTCGGTGCACGACGACGAGCGCGGGTACACGCCGGAGCCGCCGCAGCGCGGCTCGTTGGCCAGTTCCCACGCCATGACCGTCGGGTCGTCCTTGTACCTGACGCCGGTCAGGCTGTTGGTGCGGTTGAGCACGTGCGCGATCCAGTCCTGATACCAGCCGCGGATGACCGGGTCGGTGTAGAACTGGTCGTGGTGGGTGCCGCCGCGCCAGCGCACGTACTGGTCCATGCCGCCGAACGCGCTCCAGTTGTTGGTCAGCGGGACGACCAGCCGGATGCCGTGGTCGCGGGCGGACTTGAGCACGTAGTCGAGGTGCTGCAGGCCGTCGGCGCCGTCGTTGTAGGCCGGGCGGGCGCCGTCCCAGTACTGGAAATAGACGCCGTTCTCCTTGTGGTGCACCGAGTTCGAGTCGTCCTGGTTGCCGATGTCCAGGAACCCCCACGTCCGCAGCACGGTGAGCCCGGCACCCGCGGCGTCGGCGAAGACGTCGTCGACCATGGCCGGGGAGCGGTACATGAGATAGTAGTTGTTCGATCCGGCGAACCGGAACGTGCGTCCGTCGAGCTTGAGGTCGGCGCCGTCGCGGACGACGAAACCGCCGCCGGGCCGGGCACCGGCGGACGCCACGCCCGCGCTCGCGACGAGCGCGAGACCGGCGAGCACAGCGCACAACCTGGCGAGAGGGCGTTTGATCATCGATCGCCTTCCTGGCGGGGGGACCAATGCGGCGTTGCGGGTGGAGCACCGGGCAGGGGTCGGCTCGCGATTCCCCCGCCCGGTGGTCACATCAGGCCGTGCCGCAGGTGGTGCCGTTGAGGGTGAAGGCCGCCGGAACACCGTTGGTCCCGGTGGTCGAGTTGCCGTTCAGGCCGAAGTTGACGCTGCCGCCGGCGGGGATGCTCGCCGACCACGACTCGTTCGTCGCGGTCACCTGCCTGCCGGCCTGCGTCGCCCTGGCGTTCCAGATGCTGTTGATGGTCTGGTTGCCGGGGAAGCTCCACACGAGCGACCAGCCGTTGACCGCCGACGTCCCGTTGTTCGTGATCGTCACGTTGGCGTTGAAGCTGCTCCCCCAGTCCGACAGTTCGTAGCGCACCCGGCAGGCGCCCGGGCTCCGCGACGCGCTCGGGGACACGCTCGGGGACACGCTCGGCGACGCGCTGGGTGACACGGAGACGCTGGGCAGGACACCGCCGCTCTTGGCGATCATGTTCGCCGAGTGCGCCCGGAACGCAGCCAGCTCCGGCGCGCCCTTCAGGACGCCGAACTTGCCGTCCACATTGGTCGCCGCGTACCACCAGAAGGCGCTCCCGTCGCCGCCCGCCGCCTCGAAGTCGGCGAACAGCGCCGTGAACCACGCGGAGCGGTCGACGTTGTGGACGTTGAACTCGCCCATGAAGAACGGCTTGCCGACGAGGTCGTGCGAGTCGGTGATCCAGGCGCGGATCAGCGTCCTGGTCTGCGCGATGCCCAGGTTGGCCCACGACTCGGTGGGGTACGGGTGGGCGGAGGTGAAGTCGACGTACGGCGACTGGTGGATATGGACGAACGGGTTGCCCTCGTCGCCGCCGAAGCCGTACCGCGACTCGTGCCCTTCGAGCCCCGTACCGAGCAGGTGGTTGGGGTCGATGCCCTTGACGAACGCGCCCATCTCGTCAACCCAGGCCCGCAGGGTGGTGCCGGAGGTGTTCTCGTTGGGCGTCTGGTTCTCGTAGCGCGGCTCGTTCATGAGCTCCCACGCCATGATCGTGGGGTCGTCCTTGTACTTCACGCCGCTGTAGTGGTTGGTGCGGTTCAGCGCGTACGAGACGTAGTTCTTGTACGAGGTGAAGCAGCCCGGGCACTTCTGCTTGTTGAAGAACTGCCCGCGGGCCGGCTGCCCGCCGGACAGACCCTCCCACTGCAGGCGGGTGTCGATGCCGCCGTAGGCCTCCCAGTAGTTCTCGAAGACCGGGATGAGCCGGATGTTGTGCGCCCGCGCGGACTCGATGACGTAGTCGAACTGCGCGAACTGCTGCTCGTTGTAGACCCCTTTCGCGGTCTCGAAGCCGTGCCAGCTCTCGTGGCTGAACATCCACAGCCGCAGCACGGTGACGTTGTCGGCGGCGAGGTTCGCCAGATGAGCGTCGATCTTGGCTTTGTCCATGTACTGCGTCTCGGTGTCGCCCGAGCCGGACCCGTACGTGAACACGTCGTAGGTGTTGGTGCCGGCGAAGTAGAACGGTTTGCCGTTGAGGCAGAAGCGGATGCCGCAGCGCTGCACGAAGGCGGTCGCGGCGCCGGCCGGTTGCGGCCCGGCCAGCACGACGACCGCCCCGGCCGCGGCCGCGAGCACGGCCACGAGCACGGCAAACCATCGGCGGGGTGTCTTGCCCATCGGTGTCCTTCGCTTCCTGAACGATCGAGCGGGCGGGGTGTGAGCCGATCGCGACCAACTAAAGCGCTTAAGCGATGGCTACCCTACGAGCCCTTGGCAGGACGGTCAAGACGGAACTTATCCGCTTCATAAGATCGATGAACGCCGTAGCCGCTCAGCAGGACCACAGCGGGCATCGGCGATACTCGGTCCGTGGCGAAGGCGGCAAGCGTCCCGGCGCGGTGGATCGTCCGGTCGGCCTGGCGGCTCCACCGCGGCATCCACCGGTACAGCGGCGGCCGGCTCGGCCTGTGGCGCCCACGCCCCGGCCGCTGGGGCACGCTGCGCCTGACCGCCTCCGGCCGCCGCACCGGCGAGCCACGCAGCGTGATCCTCGCCTATCTCGAGGACGGCCCGAACCTGCACATGCTGGCCATGAACGGCTGGGGCGCCGGCGAGCCGGTCTGGTGGCTCAACCTGCAGGCCGGCCCGGACGCCACCGTCCAGCTCAGGGGCGAGGCGCCCCGCCCGGTCCGCGCCCGCCCCGCCGCTGGAGCCGAGCGCGCCGACCTGTGGCAGCGCTGGCGCGAAGTGGACGCGAAGCTCGACGCCTACGCGGACCTACGCCCGACCGAGACCGCGGTCGTGGTGCTCGAACCCCGCTGACGCGCCCGTCCCGTGAGCGCCGCGTCCGCCTCGCGCTGCGCCGAGGCGTCGGCGCGGAACCCGTCCCGGAAGCGCCGCCAGAAGGCCGCGTCGACGCGGAACAGGTCGACGGCCTCCGCTACCCGTCCCGCGCGGATCAGGAGCATCGCCGCGCCGGTCGCCGGCGGGAAACGCGACGACGGTACGCACGCCTACCACCACACCATGCCCTGGCCGTGGCCGCGGGTCCAGGCGAGCGGGCGGCCGTCGAGGGCGAGCACGTTGTGCAGCGCGCCGTCCGGCGGCGCCGGCAGGTCGCCGAGCGGCAGGACGTCGGGGGCCTCGACCGAGATCCAGTGACCCGGCAGCGACCGCACCAGGTCGGCGAACGCGGTCCGGCGGGCGGGCGGCACCTGGTACAGCACCGACGTGTGGAACACGACCAGCGTCGCGTCCGCCGGGGCCCGCGCGGCCAGCGCCGCCAGGTCGTCCACGAGGTCGCCGCGGACCAGCAGCGGCGGGTCCGCGGCCGCGATCGCCGCCGCGGCGCGCAGGCGGTCGCGGCGGTGCCGGTGCTCCGGCCAGATCAGCGCCTCCAGCCAGGCGAGGTCGGCGGGGTCGGTGACGTCGAGCGGGTTGAGGTCCAGGCCGGCCCGCCAGGCGACCTCCGGCCGGCGGTCGGGCGGTTCGGCGCCGGTGAGGTCGCAGTCGAGGACCGGTTCGCCGGTGCCGATGCGGTGGCCGCGGTACCGGTACGCGTACCGGTCCGGGTACAGCCCGAGCCCGGCGGCGCAGCCGACCTCGAGCAGCGCCAGGGGCTGCGGCAGGCCGGCGAGCACGGGCAGCAGCAGCGCGCATCGCCCGGCCTCGTTGGTCTGCGTGGCGCGGCTGCGCAGCCCCGCCTCGACCGCCGGCCAGTTCGCGACCGTGAAGTCGTGAAAAGCCTCGAAGCGCTCCACGGTACCGCCGAGCAGCCGCACGACACCCAGGAGCAGGTTCGGCTGGCGCTTGTCCGCCGGCACGGTCTCCAGCAGTGCCAGGAGGTCGTCGTCGCGGGCGATCGCCAGGCACAGCCGCTCGTAGAGCGGCGACACCCCACGCGCCTCACGGACCGCGAAGTCGACGTACCGCGATGCCGTCACAGCTGCCATCCCATCAGCTCGCGGTGCGGGTCGCCACCCCCTTCGCCGGGCCGGTCGAGCCGCGGATGACGAGGTCCGCCGGGAGTTCGATCCTCGCCGGTACCCCGGGTGCGCCGCCCAGCAGGTCCAGCAGCACCGCCGCCGCCCGGTGGCCGAGGTCGGCCCACCGGTGCCGCACGACGGTGAGCTCCGGCCGGGTGAGCGCGCCGAGGCCCGCGGTGTCGAACCCCGCGACGGACAGGTCCCGCGGCACGCGCAGGCCGCGCTCGTGCGCGGCGCGCAGGACGCCGGCCGCCAGCCGGTCGTCGCCGCAGACGACCGCGGTGGGCGGCTCGGCGCCGTCCAGCAACTCGTGCGCCGCGCGCCACCCCGCCGCCTCGTCGGCGGCGCCGACCAGGCGGACCCGGTGCGGCTCGGGCACGACGGCGAGCCAGCTGTGCGGCGGTGCCGCGTCCGCGGCGCCGGCGACCGCGGCGACCCGGCGGTGGCCGAGCCCGATCAGGTGCGTCACGACGCTGCGGGCCCCGGCGCGCTGGTCGGACCACACCGCGGCGCCATCACGCCGCGACGGGGGCCGGGTGTCGACGAGCACGCAGGGGTCGCGCACCGGCTCGGCCGGCCCGACCAGGATCGTCCCGCGCACGCCGGCCGGGTCGGCCGGCGGCGCGCCGAGCCGGACCGCCAGACCGTGCCGGGC
>NZ_JBEXCY010000213.1:0-19945 GCF_040605515.1 Dactylosporangium sp. NPDC005572
CGGCTCGACCACGCTCGTGGCCGGCGCCGGGCTGGACCCGGCCGTGCTGCGCCCCGGTGACTTCGTGCGCGCCAAGATCACCGACAGTGTCGGTGTCGACCTGGTGGCGGTGCCGCTCGAGATGATCAGTCCGGCTGTGAGCTTCCGGCCATGACGCCGGTCAAGCCCGTTCCCCTGCTCAACGCGGCCAACGTCCTCACGGTCGTGCGGATGGTGCTCGTGCCGGTGTTCGTCGGCTGCGTCGTGGCGAGCGGCATGACCGGCGACAGCTGGCAGCTCGCGGCGGGGATCATCTTCGTCATCGCCTCGGCGACCGATTATGTCGACGGCTGGATCGCCCGCGCGCACAACCTGGTGACGTCGTTCGGCAAGGTCGCCGACCCGATCGCCGACAAGGCCCTCACCGGCGCGGCGCTCGTCCTGCTGTCGATCTACGACAAGCTGCCCTGGTGGGTGACCCTCGTCATCCTGGTCCGCGAGTGGGGCGTGACCGCCCTGCGGTTCTGGGTCATCCGGCACGGGGTCATCCCGGCCAGCCGGGGCGGCAAGGCCAAGACGGCGCTGCAGATCCTGGCCATCGGGTGGTATCTGTCGCCGCTGCCCGACGGCCTCGCCGCCGTCGGCCCATGGCTGATGTTCGCCGCCGTCGCGGTGACGGTCGTCACAGGTGCGGACTATGTCCTGCGGGCGATCCGCCTCCGGCGGTCGCCGCTGCCCTTTCCCGGTCCGGCGCCCGCCGTGGCGCCCCCAGCGGACGAGCCGGTCGTATGACGAATGACGCCGAAGCGATCCTCACGGCGCTCGCCGCCCGCGGTGAGACCCTCGCGGTGGCCGAGTCGCTGACCGGCGGGCTGCTGGCGGCCGCCTTCGTGGAGGTGCCGGGGGCCAGCCGGGTGTTCCGCGGGGGCATCGTGGCGTACGCAACAGCCCTGAAGGCGACACTCCTCGGCGTGCCCGCGCCGCTGCTCGACGCGCACGGCCCGGTCGACCCGTCGGTCGCGGCGGCGCTCGCCGCCGGGGCCCGCGAGCGGTGCGTCTCGGACTGGGCGGCCGCCACCACCGGGGTGGCCGGCCCCGATCCACAGGCTGGTCAGCCGGTCGGACGGGTCTACGTGGCGGTGGTCGGGCCGCCCGCGGCGCACGGGGAACCGGAGCGGGTCGAGGTGCGCGAGCTCACCCTCGAAGGCGACCGGCCGGCGATCCGGCGGGGGGCCGTCGAGGCGGCCGTCCGCCTGCTGGGCGAGACCCTCGCGGTCACCCTCACCCCTCGATAACTGCGGGGCGGGGTGTCGATCGGCTCCACACCAGGTACCGTGACGGGTACCAGTTTTCGCGGTCTTGCCAGCTGCGTCAGAGGGGGTGCCACCGTGCTGCTTCGTCGAGTCATCGGTGACGCGCTGCGCGCGCGACGGCAGGCCCAGCACCGCACGCTGCGCGAGGTGTCCACGGCCGCCAACGTGAGCCTGGGCTACCTGTCGGAGATCGAGCGCGGCCAGAAGGAAGCATCGAGCGAGCTGCTCGCCGCGATCTGCGAGGCGCTCGGCGCCGCGCTGTCCGAGGTCCTGCGTGACGTGAGCGACACGCTGGCGCTCTCCGAGGACCTGCCGCCGGTGCTCGTGCCGGTCGGCGCTCCGGACTCGGCCACGCCGGCACCCGCGTCCGCGGGCACGACCGCCTCGTCGGACGAGGCCGCCGTGGAGCCCGCTGCCGCTGCCGCGGGCGCCGGGCCGGAGGCGCGCCTGAGCCGGGGTACGCCCAAGGCCAAGATCTCGGCCGACGCGAAGCTCTCGGTCGCCGTCCGCCACGACGGGCCGCTGCGCACCACGCTGCGCGCGAGCCGCGGCCCGATCGACCGCGAGCGCGAGGTCGTCTACGCCGCCTGACCCGTTGGTGAAGCGGGCGTCAGGGGAGCACTCCGGGCAAGGTCAACCGGGTGGCCAGGGGGGACCGGGCGATTCGACCGCACCTGCCACACTGGTGCCACGCCGGGCACTCGGCGCATTGGCAGGCTTCTCGCGGAGGCGAACGAACCGTGACCTTCCCGGCACCGTACCAGCGGCGGCGCAGCCCCTTACCGATCATCATCGCGGTCGTGGTCGGTCTGGTCGCGATCTGCGGCGTCTACTTCGTGCTGACGGCCACCAAGGACGGCGACGAGCCGGAGGCCAACCCGCACCGGGACGGCTGCATCTCGCTCAACATCGCCGCGTCCAGCGAGAAGGCCGCGCTCCTCCAGCAGATCGCCAAGAGCTACATCCAGGACGACCGCCGGTTCGACGGCAAGTGCGCCGATCCGGTCGTGACCTCGAAGGCCTCGGGCGCCGCGCTCGACGCGCTGGCCGCCGGCTGGAACGCGGACAAGGACGGGCCGGTGCCGCAGGTCTGGACACCGGCGGCGTCCTCCTGGGTGTCGCTGCTGAAGCAGCGGCTGGCCGCCGGTGACAAGGGTGCGCTGGTGCCCGACGGGAAGCTGCCGACGATCGCGCAGTCGCCGCTGGTCCTCGCGATGCCCAAGCCGATGGCGGAGGCGCTCGGCTGGCCGGCGAAGCCGATCGGCTGGAGCGACGTCCTCGGGCTCACCAACGACCCGAACGGGTGGGGCTCGAAGGGGCACCCGGAGTGGGGCCGCTTCAAGCTCGGCAAGACCAACCCGCACTACTCGACCTCGGGCCTCAACGCCACGATCGGCGCCTACTTCGCGGCGACCGGCCGGTCGACCGACCTCACCGACAAGGACCTGTCGAACGCGGGCGTGCTCCAGTACGTGAAGTCGGTCGAGTCCGGCGTCGTCCACTACGGCGACACGACGCTGACGTTCCTGTCCAACCTCGCCGCGGCGGACCAGGCGGGGCGCGGCATGACGTACGTGAGCGCCGTCGCCGTCGAGGAGAAGTCGGTCTACGACTACAACCAGGGCAACCCGACCGGCGACCCGGCGCTGGCCGGGAAGGGGCCCAAGCCGCGGGTGCCGCTGGTCGCGGTCTACCCGAAGGAAGGCACGCTGCTGTCCGACCACCCGTACGTCGTGCTGACGAACGCGAGTGACGAGCAGAAGGCGGCGGCCGACGACTTCCTGGGGTACGTGAAGGACACCCAGCAGCAGAAGCGCTTCACCGACCTGGCGTTCCGCACGTTCGAGGGCAAGGGCGGCGCCGGCCTGAGCACCGCGAACGGCCTGCTGCCCGACGCGAAGTTCACCGTCATCGACCCGCCGGCGCCGCAGGTGCTGGAGAAGGCCCTGACGACCTGGGACGCCCAGCGCAAGCGGGCCAAGGTGCTGCTCGTGCTGGACGTGTCCGGCTCGATGAACAACGACGCCGGCAACGGGCAGACCCGCATCGAGCTGGCCAAGAAGGCTGCGCTCCAGTCGCTGACGATGTTCGCCCCGGACGACGAGGTCGGCCTCTGGACGTTCTCGACGGAGGTCAACGGGGCCGCGACGCCGTACACCGAGCAGGTCCCGATCGGCGCGCTGTCGGCCAACCGGTCCCGGCTGGAGCAGGTCGTCAAGTCGCTCAGCGCCGAGGGCGGCACCGCCCTCTACGCGACAACCCGGGCGGCCCAGAACAAGGTCGCCTCGGTCGCCGACCCGAGCCGCATCAACGCGGTCGTGGTGCTCACCGACGGCAAGAACGAGTACCCGAAGGACAGCGACATCGACGCCCTGGTCCGCGACATCGACACGGCCGAGAAGGAGATCCCGGTCCGCGTCTTCACCATCGCGTACGGCGGGCAGGCCGACCTCGGCGTCCTGCAACGGATCTCGTCGGCGTCGCGGGCGGCGGCCTACGATGCCAGCGATCCGACGACGATCGACAAGGTTCTGGTCAACGTCCTGAGCAACTTCTAGGGCACACTTACGGGCGTGGGCGTCAAGGAGCAGCTGACCGAGCCGTGGGGCCTCGTCGCGGCCGGCATCCTGGGCGGCCTGGGCGGGGCGGTCGCGGCCGCGCTCGCTCCGGCCGGCCTGCTGGTCGGCGTGCCGGTCGGGCTCGCCGTCGCCGGCGCCGTCTACGGCATCCGGGTCGGCCTCGGCGCGATGACCGACCGCGGCGGCGCCGGCCGGCCGCAGGTCAAAACGCCGCCCAACCTGCCGTCCCCGCCCCGGGGCAGCGACGCCGAGCGGTGGCTGCGCCGGGCCGGGGCCGCCGTGCGCACGCTGCGGCAGCAGTCGGAGGGCTCGCCCGACCCGATCCTGCGCGGCCAGATCGGCGAGGTCGACGACCAGGCGGCCGCCGCGCTCGACGACCTGGCCCGCTTCGCCGGCCAGGTCACGCTCATCGAGCAGTCGGCGGCCCGGATCAACGCGCCGCAGCTCGAGCAGGACCGCAGCCAGCTGCACCGCGGGCTGCGCGGCGTGCCGGCCGGGCCGCTGCGCGACGAGCGGGAGCGCGCGCTGCGGGCGATCAGCGACCAGCTCGACGTCGCCCGGCGGCTCCGCGAGGCCCGCGAGATGCTGCTCGCCCGCATGCAGGCGGCGGTGCTCGGGCTGGAGGGCCTCGTCGCCCGGATGTCGGAGCTGCTCGCCCTCCACGCCACCACCGCCGGCGGCGCGTCGCTCACCGCGTCGCGGGTCGCCGAGCTCACCAACGATCTCGAGGGGCTGCGTGCGGGCCTCGCCGAGGCGGAGCGGCTGTCCCGCACCGCGCTCTCGGGTGGAGGTGAGGGTAAGTGAGGAGGGGCAGCCCTGAGATCACCCTGACTTGTGTGAAGTTCCAACCAGTTTGACCGTATTTTCCGGGGGTTTGCCCTCAACGTGGGCGTGACGCTCTAGCGCGCGCCTGACACGATGGAATGGCGCACGTTCCTGTGCAGGCCGAGAGAGGACCGCGAAATGGCGAATCCGTTCGCTAAGGGCTGGAAGTACCTCATGGCGCTCTTCGGGGCCAAGATCGACGAGTACGCCGATCCGAAGGTGCAGATCCAGCAGGCGATCGAGGACGCGCAGCGTCAGCACCAGGCGCTGGTGCAGCAGGCCGCGGCCGTGATCGGCAACCAGCGGCAGCTCGAGATGCGGCTGTCGCGGCAGATGTCCGAGGTCGAGAAGCTACAGGGCTCGGCCCGTCAGGCGCTCGTGCTCGCCGACAAGTCGCGCGCCGAGGGTGACGAGGCCAAGGCCACGCAGTATGAGCAGACCGCCCAGGTGTTCGCGACCCAGCTGGTCGCCGCCGAGCAGGGCATGGAGGACCTCAAGACCCTCCACGACCAGTCGCTCAACGCGGCCGCCCAGGCGCGCAAGGCGGTCGAGAACAACGCGATGATGCTCCAGCAGAAGCTCGCCGAGCGCACCAAGCTGCTCAGCCAGCTGGAGCAGGCGAAGATGCAGGAGACGGTCGCCAAGTCGCTGGAGTCGATGAGCGGCCTCGCCGCCCCCGGCAACACCCCGTCGCTCGACGAGGTGCGCGAGAAGATCGAGCGCCGCTACGCCAACGCGATGGGCCGCGCCGAGCTCGCCTCAAACTCCGTCGAGGGGCGGATGCTGGAGGTGCAGCGCTCGACGCTCGACATGGCCGGCAGCTCCCGCCTCGACCAGATCCGCGCCAGCATGGCCGGCGAGAAGCTCGCCGCCACCCCGGACTCGCCCGCCGTCGCGGCGCCGACCGGGCAGAAGGACGCGAGCGTCGCCCGCCTCGACGAGATCCGGGCCAACATGAACAAGGACAAGGCGGCGGGGGACTCCGCCAGCGCGAGCTGAACCTGAGCGAATCCGGGGGGCGGGCAACATGGCCACGGCACGGACCAAGCACCTGAAGCGACTGCGGAGGCTGCACCGCTCCGCCCGGGGCTGGTCCGTGCGGGCCGGGCTGCTGACGGGCGCCACGGCGGTTCTCGTGCCGTACAGCGGGCTCGGCCTCCCCGACGCGTTCTGGGCGGCGGGGGCGGGTGGCTCCATCGCCATCGCGGTCTGGCGGTGGCTCGACCTCCGCGCCTTCCGGCGGCTCCCGGTCCCCGAGGAGCCCGACCCGGCGCTCGCCGGCGCACTCGCCCGCGAGAAGCTCGTCGGCCTCGTCCAGCGGCTCCCGGCCGGTAGGACGGTGCTGTCGGAGATCGACCGCCAGCGCGAGACGTTCCGGTTACGCGGCCTGACCGTCGCGGAGCCGTGGAAGCGGCTCGACCGCGCGTCGACCATGCTCAGCGGCCTGATCGGGCGGCTGGGTCCGGCCGCCGAGGCCGCCGTGCTCGACGCCACCGTGGCCGAGCAGTCGCTGCGCGACCTGGCCCAGCGCACGGCGTCGGTCGAGCGGGCGATGGGCCTCGGCCCGGCCGGCGAGTCGCTGCGCCCGGCCCACGCGATGCTCGCGGCCCAGCTGGAGCAGGGCGTGACGGCGTATGAGCAGTTCGTCACCGCCGCGGCCGGCTGCGTCGCCGAGGACAGTGCCACGGTCGGCAACCTGGCGGACGCGACGGCGTTCCTGCGCGGCGTCGCCGAGGGCCTCGCCGACCTCCGCACGGCCCCGAACCCGCGGCCCCAGCCGGCCTGAGACGCCGCCTACTCGTTCGGCAGCAAGTAGCGCCAGCTGGCGCGGATCAGCTTGCCGTCCGCGAGGCGGTAGGCCGGCCACGCGCCGCGCTGGTCCAGGTCGCGGGTCAGCACCCGGACGACGGCCCGGGCGGCGTCGCCGCCCAGGTCGGCCTTGCGCAGGCCCTCCGCGTCGGCCGCCGGCACCGTCACCTCGGCCGGCCAGGCCACCGCGTCGATCACCTCGTCCTCGGCCGGCACGGCCACCACCCGCACCCGGGCGGCCAGGTACGGCTGGGCCTTCGTCGACACCGTCTTGTGCACGGCCGCCAGGCGGTCGCGGGCCTCGTACAGCACGTCGGCATACAGGTGGTCGCTCTTCGTCTCGTCGAGCGCCTCGGCGCTGAACGAGAGCACGCCGGTGTCCGACCACACGGACACCTTGGTGACCGGTGCGTCGACGATCGTCGGGGTGGCCGTCGGCTTCTTCTGGGCGTCGGCCGAGCCGAGGTCGTTGGACAGCCCGTTCGCCAGCGACTGGAGCTGATCGGCGTCGAGCTGGGCCCGGTAGGCGGCGTCGGCGATCGCCTCGCCGTCGCCGAAGACGACCAGGCGCGGGGCGCGCAGCGCGAGCATGCCGGGGCTGGTGAAGCCGCCGGCGAGCTCCCAGGTCGCGAGCGGCGTGTCGGCGGGCGGCAGGACGGCGGGCGACTCGGTCAGGGTGACCCCCGGCGCGCTGTCACAGGCGCCCAGCCAGGCCGCGATCAGCGAGGCGCCGGCCCCGCGGACGAGGCCGCGCCGGCTCAGCCGGTGGTCCACCGCGGCTCCGCGGTCGTCGTGTTCATCGCTCCTCCCCAGAAGGCCCCACCAGAACGACGCCGGCCGTCCACAGGTGTGCCACCAAGACCCTACCCGGCGGCTGCTAGCCGTTTTCCGTCGGCGGTCGAGGGCCCGGCTGGCAGCGCTCGCACCAGTACGTGATGCGCTCGTGGTCGCCGCCCGTCCAGCGGCGAACCGTCGTGCCGCAGCGCCGGCACGGGCGGCCGGAGCGCTCGAAGACCCAGTTCGCCTCGCCGTGGCGCAGGGATCCGGTGGTCGCCTGGGTCCACCGGCCGCGGTTGGAGTTGAGGAGCCGGTGCGCGAGGTCCACCACCGCCGGCAGGTCGGGCACCTCGCCGACCGGCGTCCACGGGGACAGGCCGCGCAGGAACAGCGTCTCCGCCTTGTACAGGTTGCCGATCCCGGCCAGGTTCCGCTGGTCGAGCAGCGCGTCGGCGATCCAGCGCTCGGGCCGGCGGCCCAGCCGCGCGACCGCCTCGGCCGGGTCCCAGTCGTCGCCCATCAGGTCGGGGCCCAGGTGGCCGACGAGCCGCGACTCCTCGGCAGTGGGCACGATGTCGAGCTCGTGCAGGTGGTAGCCGACGCCGACCGCGGCCGGCGTCTGCAGCGCCACCCGGATGAGGTGGGCGGGGCGGCCCGACCAGCGCTCGCCGACCTTGTACGTGCGCCAGGTCCCGTCCATGCGCAGGTGCGAGTGGAGGGTGCGGCCCGCGGCGCCGTCGCGCGTGAACCGCAGCAGCAGGTGCTTGCCGCGGCAGGCGGAGTCGGCGATCGTCCATCCGGACAGGTCGGAGGTGGCGAGCCGCGGCACGCGGAAGTCGCTGCGCTCGATGACCTGCCCCTCGAGGACCTCGCCGATGACCCGTGCGGTGTTCCAGACGGTGTCGCCTTCGGGCATGCCCCCATCCTGCCCTGCTTCCGTTCCGGAAGACCGCCTCAGTCCGCGGCGGCGACCCAGTACATCTGGCGGTGGCCGCGGGACTCCATCGCCGTCGCGAGGGTGTCGGCGGCCGGGCGGGAGTTGACCCGGGCCACCTCGGCCCGGTTGCCGTTGTCGTCCTGGCGCCACACCACCCACGACTCGCCGCGGATCCGCGACGCCTGCGTGCGGGCGTCGGCGACGATCTCGCCGGCCTGGTGCTCGGCGACGGTCAGGATGCGGTCGACCTCGGAGCCGAGCTCGGCGAGCTCTTCCGCGACGGCCGGGACCGGGGCCGGGCGGTCGCCGGACGCCGCGTACCAGACCAGGGCCGCGCCGGTCAGCCCGGCGCCGGTCCACATCGCGGCCGGCGACGCGAGCAGCGCGCCCGCGAACGCTCCGGCGCCGACTCCCAGCATGAGGATCGACCAGCGTCTCATTGTTCACAGCGTAGGCGGCGGGCGCCACGGATGTCGGCCAGGGCCGCCACCAGGGCAAGTAGCAGGAAACCGATCGCCGCGAGCAGCGCCGCCGTCAGGGCCGCGTTCCAGCCGGCGTCGATGCGGGCGAAGAACACCGAGCCGATCGCCGCGATGCCGAACGCCGCCCCGATGCGCTGCGCGGTCTGCACGACGCCGGACGCGCTGCCGGACCGCTCGACGGGCACCTCGGCCAGGGTCAGCGTCTGGTTCGGCGTGATCACCAGCCCGCTGCCGATGCCGGCGACGAGCAGCGGCAGGGCGAGGTAGAGATGCACGGCGTCCGGCGGTACCACATGCACCACCGCGATCGACGCGGCGAATCCCGCCATGACCGCCACCAGGCCGAACGCCACCAAGGGGCGGCCGAAGCGGTTGACGATGCGGCCGCCGACGAACGCAGCCACGCCGGAGCCGACCGCGAACGGCGTCAGCGTCAACCCGGCGGCGAGGGCTGAGTAGCCGTGGCCCTGCTGGAGGTACAGCGTGAAAATGAAAAAGTTGGCGGTGAATCCCGCGAAATAGACGAGCACCACGATCGTCCCGAGGCGGTAGGAGCGGACCCGGAAGAGGCTGAGCTGGATCAGCGGCACCGCCCGGCGCGCGAAGCGCCGCTCCCATCCGGCAAATGCCCCGAGCGTGGCCAGACCGGTCACCACCAGCAGCCACTTCGCGGGCGTCTGCCACTGCCGCCCCTCCACCAGCGGCAGCAGGATCTGCACCACGGCCAGGCCGAGCAGCACCACGCCGACCGGGTCGAGGGTCTCGCGGCGGCGCCGCTCGGGCGGCCGGCGCGGGATGATCCGCCAGCCCAGCACCGCCGCCGCCAGGCCGACCGGCACGTTGATGTAGAAGATCCAGCGCCAGCCCTCGGCCGGTCCGGCGACGTGGATGAGCAGGCCGCCGAGCAGCGGGCCGATAGCGGTGGCGAGCCCGACCGTGGCGCCCAGCAGGCCGAACGGGCGGGCCCGCTCGGCGGGCTGGTAGAGGCGCTGGATCAGGCCGGTGACCTGCGGGTTGAGCACGCCGGCGGCGGCGCCCTGCAGCAGCCGGGCGGCGACCAGCCAGGCCTCGTCGCGGGCCGCGCCCGCGAGCGCGCTGGTGAGCGTGAAGGCGAGCAGGCCGGCGACGAACACGCCGCGGATGCCGCGCGCGTCGCCGAAGCGGCCGGCGGGCACCAGCAGCAGGCCGAACGTGAGCGCGTAGCCGGACAGCACCCACTGCAGGCCGCTGTCGCCGACGCCGAGGCCGGCCTGGATCGAGGGGATCGCCACGTTCACGATGCTCACGTCGAGCAGGGTCATGAACGCGGCCACGAGGCCGACCGCGAGCGCGCGGTCACGCATTGAGGACCTGGCGGGTCATCGGGGTCAGGCGCTGGCAGAGCGCGGGGTGCGGCCAGGTGACGCTGCGCAGCTCGTCGGAGTACGACATCCAGTACTTGCCGCTGCCGTCGTGGTCGAAGTACGCGTGCGACTCGTACGCGACGTTGTTCGCCGGGTCGGTGATCCACGCGACCGGGTGCATCTGCCCCCACGACGGCGGCCCCATCGGGACGTACCCGCTGACCAGGATCGCCCGCCGGTCCCCGATGCGGCGCAGGGCGTCGACCGACTGCTGCGCGGCCCGCTCCCAGATGAGCGCGCCGGCCCGTCCGTCGGCGGCCAGCCGGGTCGGCTCGTTGAGCAGGCCCAGGCCGACGACCGCGGGATTGTCCGCAACCGGGCTCATCCGCTGCCAGAAGTCGGCGAGCGCGGTCGTCGGCAGGGCGTCCTCGCCGAGCCGCAGCATCCGCAGGTGGCCCGTGTCGCCGCCGCCGTCCGCGTAGTCGCCGTAGTTGTGCAGGTCGACGATCACCTTGAGGCCGGCCGCCTGCGCGTGGCTGAGCGCCTGGCGGACCCGCTCGACCTCGACCTGGTCGAGCGGGCCGAACGGCCGTGGCTGGAGCCGCTCCCAGTTCACCGCCAGCCGCACGAGGTGGATGCCGCGGCTCGCCAGGAACCGGTAGCTCTCCGGCGTCTCGTACGTGTAGTCGTGCCCGTAGCGGCCGGGGTTGGCGGTGCCGAAGCCGCCGTTGCTGTCGGAGGCGGCGAAGGAGCCCGCGGCGAGGTTGACGCCTCTGAGGTACCGCGGCGTCGTCCCGTGCGACTCGACGACCTTCGCCTGCGGGCCGGCCACGTCGACGTCGAGGTGCTGGCCGAGCGCCACGGGCCGGTAGACGGCCATCGGGTAGTTGGCCGGCCAGGCGCCGGCCGCCCACGCGGTGACCGGCAGCCCGACGATGTCGGCCGCGTCGTACCAGGCCTCGGCGACGCCGCTCCACTGCGCGGCGTCACGGTCGGCCGGCCAGCCCATCTCGCCGATGAACCCGCTGGCGTGGTTGCGGCGCAGCCAGGCGGAGAAGTTGGCGAGGCCGGCGACGGCCCGTGCCTGCACGATGTCCTGCACGCACATTTCCCTCGCCGGCCTTGGCGGCTGCATCGGTACCACAAGCGCCGCCACCAGCAGCAGGACGACCGCGACCAGCGGCGGGGCCTTGCGCACGCCTGCGCACTGCCCGCTTCTGCGTTGGTCATGCCTTGCTTATGCCTTGCGCGCCACTCCTCCGTACACCGCGACCTGGGTGTCGGTGGCGTCGGGGTTGACGTCGGCGTCGGGGCGCCACTTCGTGACGATCGGCAGGCCCGGCTCGACCAGCTCCAGGCCGGTGAAGAAGCGGGCGATGTCGTCGTGCGGGCGCACCTGCATCGTCACGCCCTGCTTCGCGTAGATCGCCGCGACCCGATCCCAGGCGGCCGCGTCGAAGTCGCCGGTCAGGTGGGTCAGCGTGAGGAAGCTCCCCGACGGCAGCGCGTCGACCAGCTGCTGCACGATCTCGTACGGCTTGTCGGCGTCGCCCACGAAGTGCATGATCGCGATGAGCAGCAGCCCCACCGGCTGGTTGAGGTCGATGACCTCGCGCAGCGCGGGCGCGTTCAGGATGCGGTCGACGTTGCGCAGGTCGGCGTCGATGTACTCGGTGCGGCCCTCGGGCTTGCTCGTCAGCAGCGCCCGCGCGTGCGCCAGCACGATCGGGTCGTTGTCGACGTAGACGATCCGCGAGTCGGGCGCGAGGGCCTGGGCGACCTCGTGCACGTTGGGTGAGGTCGGGATGCCGGTGCCGATGTCGAGGAACTGGCGGATGCCCTGCTCCCGGGCCAGGTACTCGACCGCGCGGCGCAGGAAGTTGCGGTTCTCGCGCGGTGGGATCCGGCTGTTGGGGTTGGCCTTGAGGCCGGCCTCGGCGGCGGTGCGGTCGGCCGGGAAGTTGTCCTTGCCGCCGAGCAGGTAGTCGTAGACCCGGGCCGGGTGGGGCCGGTTGGTCTGGAGGTCGACCGGCTCCTTGGTCGCGTCGGGCTTGGGCTTCATCCAGTCGGCGCCTGACATGTCCGCTCTCCGCATGTGTGATCGGCTTGGGTATTCCCGTCCGGCTCGGATCATATGCCGGGAACCCGGCTATCCGAGATGGCCCGAATCGCCGATCGTCAGCGTGACCCGGTCGCCGGGCTTCACGTTGAGCCGCTCGGCGGCGCGGCCCTGGTTGACGGCCACGGCCAGGTGGCCGGCGGAGTCGGTCAGGACGACCAGCTCACCGGGCTCCACGGCGCCGAACGTGCTGCCGCTCCGGGCCGGTTGCCCGTTGACCTCGGCGATGTCGGTGCCGGCGTCGGCTTTGGCCGCGAGCTGCACGTTGCCGAACCGGTCCACGGTCAGCACCTCGGCGACGATGCCGCTGTTCGTCCGCACGACGTGGGGCTTTCCGAGCTCCTCGAGGTCGTTGATCGCTTCGCCGGCGGTGCTCAGGTCGTCGCCGCGCGCCAGGCGGGCGGCCACCGGCGCGAAGATGTCCCGGCCGTGGAAGGTGGCGGATACGGTACCGCCGAACCACGCGCTGTTGGTGAGATGTACTGCTGTCGATATGCCGCCCAGCGCCTCGGCGGCCGGGATCAGCAGTCCGTTGTCGGGGCCGACGAGGTAGTGGTCGCCATTGGTCCGGATCGCGATCGGCCGTCTCTTCGTGCCGACGCCCGGGTCGACGACCGCGAGGTGCACCGATGTCGGAAGCGACGGCACCGTCTGTGCGAGCACGAGGGACCCTCTTCTGATGTCGCCCGGCGGGATCAGGTGCGTCACGTCGATGATCCGCGCGCTCGGCGCCAGCTGCGCGATCACGCCGTGACAGGCGGCGACGAACCCGTCATCGAGCCCGTAGTCGGTGGTGAACGAGATCCATTGCACGGCCACCACGATAGTGTCGGACTCATGCGGCTTTGCGTGTTCACCGAACCCCAGCAGGGTGCCAGTTACGAGGACCAGCTCGCCATCGCGCAGCGGGCCGAGGCGCTCGGCTTCGAGGCGTTCTTCCGTTCCGACCACTACGTTTCGATGGGCGGCACCGGACTGCCCGGCCCGACGGACTCCTGGGTGACGCTGGGAGCGCTCGCCCGCGAGACGTCGACGATCCGGCTCGGCACGCTCGTCACCTCGGCGACGTTCCGCTACCCGGGCCCGCTGGCGGTCGCGATCGCCCAGGTCGACGCGATGAGCAACGGCCGGGTCGAGGTCGGCCTGGGCGCGGGTTGGTTCGAGGTCGAGCACACCGCGTACGGCATCCCGTTCCCGCCCGTCGGCGAGCGCTTCGACCGCCTGTCCGAGCAGCTGGCGATCCTGACCGGCCTGTGGTCGACCCCGGCCGGCCAGACGTTCTCCTTCGAGGGCCGGTACTACGACATCGTGGACTCCCCGGCCCTTCCCAAGCCGGTCCAGCAGCCCGGCCCGCCGGTCATCATCGGCGGCAAGGGCCCGCGCCGCACGCCGCAGCTGGCGGCCCGCTACGGCGACGAGTTCAACGTCCCGTTCTCGACCCTGGCCGACACCGACGCCGCGTACAAGCGGGTCGTGGCGGCCATCGAGGAGGAGGGCCGCGACGGCCGGGCCCCGATCGTGTTCTCGTTCGCCCAGACCATCATCTGCGGCGAGACCGAGTCCGACATCCGCCGCCGCGCCGAGTCGGTGGGCCTGGACCCGGACGGCCCGCGCGACCGCGGCGGCCAGATCTACGGCACCCCGTCCCAGGTGGCCGAGCAACTGAGCGAGTTCGCCAAGGCGGGCGCGTCCCGCGCGTTCCTGCAGCTGCTGGACATGCGCGACCTGGACCACCTGGAACTGATCGCGGCCGAGGTGGCCCCCCTCCTCCCGTAGCGGTGCCTGTTCGCGAGCGGTGGGGGCCGGGCTCCCACCGCTCGCTTCGGCCTGGCGCCGACGGCGGCCGTGGACCGCACGCCCGTTGACCACCCCGACCCGGCTGCTCGGGCACGGTGATCCGGCGCCGGGCTTCGCTCGACGCTCCTTTTGTCCGGCTCGGTCCGGCTGCTCGGCGGGCAGGGTGAGCCGGCGCCGGGCTCCGCTCGACGCTCCTTCCGGCCCGGCCCGATCCTCCGGCGGGCGCGGTCAGCCGCGGAGGCGGAGGCCCCTCGGCGTGCTGCGGAAGCCGGCCGCGGATAAAGCCTCGCGTAGCGGGGAGGCCAGGATCGACTCGCCGTCGGCGCGCTCGACGGACAGGGCACCGAGCGCGCCGCCGTGCACAGCGTCGGCGAGGGCCTTCGCCGCGAGGGCGAGCAGCTCGGGATCGTCCACGTACGACAACAGGGTCCGGCCGCCCCGCTCCACATACAGAACCAGGTCGCCGCCCACCGTCACGACCAGCGCGCCCGCCTTGCGCCCGGCCCGGTGGCCGGCTCGCTCGCCGTCGCCGGCGTCGACGACGCGGTCGGGCCAGGGGAGCGCTGCCCCGTACGGATTGGCGGGGTCCGTCGCCGCCAGCACCAGCGAGTCGCGGCTCTCGGTGCCGCCCCGCAGCCGATCGACCGCCCCCGGCAGCGCGAACTGGGCCGCGCCGAGCCCCTCCACGAAATACCCACGCCGGGCCGCGCCCCGCTCCTCCATCGCGGCAAGCACCGGATAGACCCCGGCGAACGCGCCGGGAAGGTCCTCGGCCATGACCGCCCCGCGCGTGACGATGCCGTGCCGGTCGAGCAGCAGTTCGGCGTTGGCCGTCGCGCGGCGGGTCGGGTCGAGGTCGCGGTCGGGCAGGCGGTGCCAGCGCCCGGCAGCCGTGGGCGGGCCGGTCCGCGCGACGGCGAGCGACGCGCGGGCCAGCGCCGACCCCGGCCGCCGGTACCGTGACCGCGGCGCCGACGGCCGCGACCGATGCGCGCCGCCCCCGCCGAGCTTCGCCCGCAGCGGTGCCAGCGTGTCGTTGGAGATCCGGCCGGCCCAGACGAGGTCCCACAGCGCCGCGATGAGGTCCGCCTCCGAGAAGCCGGCGCCCCCACGCGCGTTCCCGACCGCCGCAACTGGCTCGCCAGCCCGCTGGCTTTGGTGAAGGTCGGCGTCCCCGAGTCTTGCCCGCGCGCCGTTGCGGGGCGCGCGCTCGCTCGCGGCGCCGTCTCGTGCTGCCTCCCCGCCGTTGGGCGTCGGGGGCGGGTCCGGCAGGGCGGCGGCGGGGGGAGCGGACGCGAGGATCTCGGTGACGCGGTCGGCGAGCGTGCGCAGGAACAGGGCCTGGCCACCGTCCAGCGCCGTGAGGATGGCGTCGTGGAGGGGGCCGCCGACGTCGGTCGGTGGGTGGAGCAGGAGCGGGGCCGTGTCGGCGAACGCGAGGCTCAGCCAGCCGTCGTGCTCGCCGATGGCGCCGGCGCCGGACCAGACCAGGTCGCCGGAGGCGCACAGCTCGTCGAGATACGCCGGGGTGTAGTCGGCGACGCGGGCCGGCAGGATCAGGCGCTCCAGCGCGGAGGCCGGCATGGCGATGCCCTGGAGCTGCTCGATGGCCGACGCGACGGCCTCGACGCCGCGGGCCCGCGAGGCGCCGATGTGGTGCCACTGCGGCAGGAAGCGGGCGAGCGCGCGCGGCGGCACCGGCTCGATCTCGCGGCGCAGGGCGGCGAGCGAGCGGCGGCGCAGCAGGCGCAGGATCTCGGCGTCGCACCACTCGGTGCCGGCGCCGCCGGGGGAGAACTCGCCGGACACCGTCGAGGTCAGGCGGCGCAGCGCCTGCTCGACGACGAACACCCCGAGCCCGAACCGCGCCGCGCAGGTCATCGCGAGGAACGGCCCGTGCGTGCGCGCGTAACGGGAGACCAGGTCGCCGAGCGGGTCGGCGACGGGCTCCAGGTAGGCGGCGGGCAGGCCGACGGGCAGCGCCACGCCGAGCGCGTCGCGGAGCCGGCCGGCGTCCTCGACCGAGATCCAGCGCGCCTCACCGGCGACCCGCACCTGGATCGCCCGCCGCTGGGCGGCCAACTCGGCGGCCCAGGCCGGGTCGGCACCGCGCTCGGTCAGCTCGGCGTCGGACAGGTCGCCGAGCACGCGCAGCATCTCGGCCACGTCCTCGGCGTCGCGCGGGGTGCGCTGGGCGCCGCGCCACTGCAGGGTGCGCTCGGTCTCGGTGACGACCTCCGGGTCGAGCAGCTCGCGCAGCTCGACCCGGCCGAGCAGCTCGGCGAGCAGTGTCGGGTCGAGCGCGAGCGCGGCGGCCCGCCGCTCGGCCAGCGGAGCGTCGCCCTCGTAGAGGAACGCGCCGACGTAGCCGAACAGCAGCGACCGCGCGAACGGCGACGGCCGCTGCGTCTCCACCTCGACCATGCGCAGCTTGCGGCCGGCGATGTCGCGCATGACGCCGACGAGGCCGGCAACGTCGAACACGTCCTGGAGGCACTCCCGGGCGGCCTCCAGCGTGATCGGGAAGTCGGCATAGTCCCGGGCCACGTCGAGCAGCTGGGCCGAGCGCTGGCGCTGCTGCCAGAGCGGCTGGCGGCGGCGCGGGTCGCGGCGGGGCAGCAGCAGCGCGCGGGCCGCACACTCACGGAACCGGGCGGCGAACATCGCCGACGTGCCGACCGTCTCCTCGACGATGCCGGCGATCTCGTCGGGGTCGAACGCCACCAGGTCGGCGCCCGGCGGCTCGTCGACCACGTCGGGGAGCCGGACCACGATGCCGTCGTCGCTCGGCATCACCTGACCGTCCACGCCGTAGCGCTCGTTGAGCCGCCGCCCGATCGCCAATGCCCACGGCGCGTTGACCCGCGCGCCCAGGACACAGTGGACGGTCAGCCGCCAGTCGCCGAGCTCATCGCGGAACCGCTCCACGAGCACGGTGCGGTCGTCGGGCAGGTGCCGGGTCGCCTCGCGCTGCTCCCGCAGATAGGCCAGGAGGTTGTCGGCGGCCCAGTCGTCGAGCCCGCCGGTCCGCAGGTGCGCGCGGGCGGCCTCGTCGCCCGACTTCACGAAGCCGCGCAGCCGCGCGCCGATCGCCCGGCCCAGCTCGACGGGCCGGCCGGGGGAGTCGCCCTTCCAGAACGGCATCTTGGCGGCGGCGCCCGGCGCGGGGGAGACCAGCACCCGGTCGGGCGTGATGTCCTCGATGCGCCACGACGTGGAGCCGAGCAGGAAAACGTCGCCGACCCGAGACTCGTACACCATCTCCTCGTCGAGCTCGCCGACCCGCGCCGCCTTCTCGGCACCGGCCAGGAACACGCCGAACAGGCCCCGGTCGGGAATCGTCCCGCCGCTGGTTACGGCCAGCCGCTGGGCGCCCGGCCGCGCGGTGAGCACGCCCTCGGTGCGGTCCCAGACCACGCGCGGTCGCAGCTCGGCGAACGCCGTCGACGGATAGCGGCCGGCGAGCATGTCGAGCACCGCGAACAGCGCCGACTCCGGCAGGTCGGCGAAGACTGCGGTGCGGCGGACCAGCGCGGCCAGCTCGTCGACGTGCCAGGGCTCCATCGCGACCATCGCGATGATCTGCTGGGCCAGCACGTCGAGCGGGTTGCGCGGATAGCGCAGCTCCTCGATGCCGCCCTCGACCATCCGCTCGGCCACCACGGCGCACGAGACCAGGTCGCCCCGGTGCTTGGGGAACACCACGCCGCGGGAGACGGCGCCGACCTGGTGCCCGGCCCGGCCGACCCGCTGCAGCCCGGCCGCGACGCTGGGCGGCGCCTCGATCTGCACCACCAGGTCGACCGAGCCCATGTCGATGCCCAGCTCCAGGCTGGAGGTGGCGACGACGGCCGGCAGCTGCCCGGACTTGAGCGCCTCCTCGATGTGCTTGCGCTCCTCGCGGGACACGCTGCCGTGGTGCGCGCGGGCGACGACGGGCGGCGCCCCGTTGGCCGTGCCGGCCTGGGCCATCATCTCGGCCGGCGTGCGCGGCTGGTCGGGCTGCGGCACCCCGGCGCGGGCGCCGGCGAGCTCGTTGATCCGGGCGCAGAGCCGCTCGGCGCCGCGGCGGGAGTTGGTGAACACGATCGTCGAGCGGTGTGCCTCGATGAGGTCGAGCACCCGCTCCTCGACCGCCGGCCAGATGGAGGCCTGCCGCGGCCCGTCCTCGTCGTCCTCGCCGCCCGCGGTCTCGCCCAGTGCGGTCATGTCCTCGACCGGCACCTGGACCTCGACCTCGATCGTCTTGGCCGTGGGCGGCTGAACGACCTCGACCGGCGCGGCGCCCCCGAGGAAGCGGGCCGTCTCGTCGATCGGCCGCACGGTCGCCGACAGCCCGACCCGCTGGGCCGGCCGCTCCAGCAGCGCGTCGAGCCGCTCCAGGGACAGCGCCAGGTGCGCGCCGCGCTTGGTGGCGCACACGGCGTGGACCTCGTCGACGATCACCGTCTCGACACCGCGCAGCGACTCCCGCGCCTGCGACGTGAGCAGCAGATAGAGCGACTCCGGCGTGGTGATGAGAATGTCGGGCGGCGTGCGGGTGAACGCGCGCCGCTCGTCGGCCGGGGTGTCGCCGGTGCGCATCGCCACCCGGATGTCCGGCGGCTCCATCCCGAGCCGGGCGGCGGCCTGCCGGATGCCGGTCAGCGGGGCGCGCAGGTTGCGCTCGACGTCGACCGCGAGGGCCTTCAGCGGGCTGACATAGAGCACCCGGCAGCGCTTGGCCGGGTCGGCCGGTGGGTGCGCGGCGAGCTGGTCGAGGGACCACAGGAACGCGGCCAGGGTCTTGCCGGAGCCGGTCGGCGCGACGACGAGCGCGTGCCGACCGGCGGAGATCGCCTTCCACGCTCCTGCCTGCGCCGCGGTCGGCGCCGCGAACGCCGCGCGGAACCACTCGCGCGTCGCTGCCCCGAATCCACCGAGCTCTTTCATGCCACCCATCCTGCCTCGGGGGTACGACACTTTCCGAACCATCGGTCGATCGCATTAGGGCTATTTGCCCGAATTGAGGAGTTTGGCTAAGATGTGCCAATCTCCGCGCGGCGGCACCATCGCCGCGACGGAGCGAACGGGCACGACAGCACGCACAGGAGTCGCCGGTGGCAGGACAACGCACGATCGCCGAACGGACGGTCCGGCAGGAGCCCGACGTGCTGGTGTGGCAGCTGGACACGTACCTCGCGACGCTGCCCTCCGGCCGCCCCGCCGCCGACGTCGACCACGCCGAGCGGGTCGCCGCCGCCCTGCGCCGCCTCGTCGCCGAGACGTCCGGCGCGAGCGCGGTCGACCGGGCGCGCGTCCGGGCCGCCGTCCACTACTTCGTCTACCAGCGGCCCGCCCGCTTCGCGCTGCTCACCGGCGGCCGCGCCGCGCCCGAGCGGCGCCGCAAGGACCACCGCGTGGTCAACGACCTGCTGCGCGAGCTCGGCCGCCCCGACCTCGTGGTGGCCGATCCGCCGACCGGCTGACGCACCGAGCCTGCCTGGCCGGGCAGCGAAGGGGTCCCTCACCAGCCGCCGGCGAGGGACCCCCCATTGGTCGCGCGTCAGGACAGGCTGGCCGTCGCGAGCTTCACGCTGAACGCCACGAACGCCCCGCCGACCATCGTGCTCAGCCCGGCGGCCAGCTTGCGCCGCGACCGGAACTGGTCGGCGAGATACCGCCCGCCGAAGATCAGCACGGTGAGATACAGCGCGGACAGCACCTCGGCGATCACGCCCAGGATCAGGAAGCTCACCGCCGGATGCGGATAGGCCGGGTCGACGAACTGGATGAAGAACGAGACGAAGAACAGGATCGCCTTCGGGTTGAGCAGGCTGACCACCAGCGCGCGGCGGAACGGCCGGTCAGCCGGCGCCTCGGGCTGTGCCGCCCCCGCCGCCTGCACCGCGGGCCCGCGGCGTAACCGCCGCACGGTGTCGACCACCAGCCGCAGGCCGATGTAGGCAAGGTAGACCGCGCCCGCGTACTTCACCAGGTTGAACA
>NZ_JBEXCY010000214.1:0-19692 GCF_040605515.1 Dactylosporangium sp. NPDC005572
CGAAATCTGGACTCCGCCTCGCTCCGACCCCAGTTATGAAACAGGCCTTAGACCGCCCGCGTCGCCGGTCTGCTCAGGCCCGCGCTTCGTGATCGTCATCTTTTGGCGATCATGGAGGTCGGCTCCCGCGGCGTCGGGGGTGGGCCGCGCAGGGTGCGGCGGTGCCCCGTCCTGCGTGGAGGTGCCATCCGCCCGTCGCCGACCGGCAACAATTTCGTCAATTTTTGCCGGGGCGACAGCCGCCGCAGAGGCCCTCCGGTGATCATCGAGCGGCGTCGAGATCCGGCGATATCCGCAGGTGGACACCCATTCCGCCCACGCATCGAGCCATCGAACCAGGTCGACGCCATACCGTGACCTGCCGGGTGGCAGGAATCTTCCTACTCTTGAAAAACATGTAAGAAACCTTCATCGTCGTCATCGACCAGCGCCCCCTCGAACCCCCACGAAGGAGCACGACGGATGAACACGCTGACTCGCAGGGGCGTCCTGCAGACCGCCGCCACCGCCGGTCTGCTCGCCGCCGCCCCGGCCGTCCTGAGTGCCTGTGCCACCGGCGGCGGTGGTGACAGCGACAGCAAGAGCGCCCAGGGCGACAAGAGCGACGCCAACCCGCTCGGCGTCAAGGACGACGCCCCGCTGGAGGTCGTCATCTTCAACGGCGGCTTCGGCGAGGATTACGCGAAGGCCCACGAGGCCATGTACAAGGAAAAATACCCCAAGGCCGAGATCAAGCACTCCGCCACGCAGGAGATCGCCAAGACCCTCCAGCCGCGGTTCGTCGACGGCAGCCCGCCCGACATGGTGAACAACTCCGGCTCGGCCCAGATCGACTTCAACGGGCTCGTGTCGCAGAACGCGCTCGCCGACCTCCAGCCGCTGCTCGACGCGCCCAGCCTCGACGTCCCCGGCAAGACGGTCCGCGACACGCTGCTGCCCGGAGCCCTGCTGCCCGGCACCTACAACGGCAAGGTCTTCTCGCTCAACTACGCCTACACCGCCTACGGCATCTGGTACAACGAGAAGCTGCTCGCGGACCGGGGCTGACAGTACCCGAAGACGTGGGACGAGATGATCGCCCTGTGCCGCACGATCAAGGCGGCCGGGCTCGCGCCCTGGACCTACCAGGGCAAGCACCCGCGGTACATGAGCTGGCCCATCCTCTCGGCGGCGGCCAAGATGGCCGGTCCGGAGGTCCTGGTCGCGATCGACAACCTGGAGCCCAACGCCTGGAAGCACGAGGCGATCAAGGCGGCCGCCGAGGCGTACTCGCAGCTCGCCGTGGACGGCTTCATCCTCCCCGGCTCGGAGGGCCTGGACCACATCCAGTCGCAGACCGAGTGGTCGCTGGGCAAGGCCGTGTTCATCTCGTGCGGCTCGTGGCTGGAGAGCGAGCAGAAGAAGGTCACCCCGCCCGACTTCCGGATGGCGGTCGCGCCGACCCCGAGCCTCGGCAAGGGTGACAAGCTGCCGTTCGAGGCCATCCGTGGTACCGCGGGCGAGCCCTACATCGTCCCGGCGAAGGCGAAGAACGCCAACGGCGGCATGGAGCTCATGCGCATCATGCTGTCGAAAAAGGGCGCGTCCGACTTCATGCGCAAGACGTCGAGCCTCACCTGCGTGGCGGGCGCCGAGGAGGGCGTCGACCTGCCGCCCGGCCTGACCAGCGTCACCAAGGCGCTCAAGGCGTCCGGGTCCGACGGGTTCAACTGGGTGTACAACTCCTTCTACCGGCGCCTGGAGCGCAACCTCGTCGACGCCGCCTGCGGCGACCTGTTCACCAAGCGCATCAACGCGCAGCAGTTCGTCGAGGCGTGCCAGAAGGGCGCCGACGAGATCGCCAAGGACAGCTCGATCACGAAGTACAAGCGGAGCTGACGGATGCGGCACGGTAGGCGCCTGTTCGCGTTCACGTTCCTGCTGCCGCCGCTGGCGCTGTACGCCGTGTTCGTCATCTCGCCGTACCTGCAGGCGTTCCAGATCTCGCTCACGAACTGGCGGGGCCTGTCGCCGGAGTGGGAGTACGTGGGGCCGGAGAACTTCCGCCGGCTCCTGGACGACCAGTACGTATGGAACGCACTGAAGAACAACGCCGTCATCCTCGTGGCCCTGCCGGTGGTCACGATCGTGCTGGCGTTGTTCTTCGCCTCGATGCTGAGCGTCGGCGGCCGCGCGGGCAAGGCCGGTGTAACGGGGGTGCGCGGCGCCGCGCTCTATCGCATCGTGTACTTCTTCCCCCAGGTGTTGTCGGTGGCGATCATCGGCGTGCTGTGGAAGGAGGTCTACGCACCCAACAGCGGCATCCTCAACGGCTTCCTGCGCGCCGTCGGCCTCGACGCGCTCGCCAGACCCTGGCTCGGCGACCCCGACCTGGCGTTCTGGTGCGTGCTCGCGGTCATGGTGTGGAGCAACGTCGGCTTCTACGTGGTGCTGTTCAACGCCGCGATGCAGTCGATCCCGCGGGAGATCTACGAGGCGGCCCTGCTGGACGGGGCCGGCCGCGCCGACACCCTGCGGCGCATCACGGTCCCCCTGGTGTGGGACACCATCCAGGTGGCCTGGGTGTACCTCGCGATCCTGGCGATCGACGGGTTCGCGCTCGTGCAGATCATCACCGAGGGCGGCCCGGGCAACAGCTCCGACGTCATCGGCCTGCGCCTCTACACCAACGCCATGGGCGACTACAAGTTCGGCTACGCGTCGGCGATCGGCGTCGCCATGTTCTTCCTGACCCTGTCCGTCGCGGTCGTCGCGCTGCGGGTCACCCGACGAGAGCGGATCGAGCTGTCGTGACCGACGCCGTGACCACCGCGCCGCAGCGGCCCCGCCGCCGGCTGCCCAGCCCGCTCAACATGTTCTCCCACACGGTCCTGGCCGGCTGGGCGGTGCTCACCACGTTCCCGCTCGTGTGGGCGTTCGTCAGCGCGTTCAAGGACGACAAGGAGATCCTCACCGGCGCGTGGAGCCTGCCGTCGCGTCTGCGGTGGGAGAACTGGTCGCGCGCCTGGACCGAGGCGAACATCGGGCGGTACTTCCTGAACTCGGCGATCGTCGTGAGCGGCGCGCTGGTGCTGACCATGCTGCTGGGCGCGATGGCGGCGTACGTGCTCGCGCGGTACGACATCCGCTTCGGCCGCCTGATCTACTTCACGTTCGTCGGGGGCATGATGTTCCCCGTCTTCCTGTCGCTCGTGCCGCTGTTCTTCGTGGTGAAGAACCTCGGCCTGCTCTCGACGCACCTCGGCCTGATCTTCGTCTACACGGCCTACTCGCTGCCGTTCACGGTTTTCTTCCTGACCGCGTTCTTCCGCACCCTGCCCACCGAGGTGGGCGAGGCGGCGATGGTCGACGGCTGTTCGCACTGGGGCCTGTTCTTCCGCGTGATGCTGCCGATGGCCAGGCCGGGCCTGGTCAGCGTCGGCATCTTCAACCTGCTGGGCCACTGGAACCAGTACGTGCTGCCGATCGTCCTCATGCAGGGCGAGGGCGCCGAGCAGAAATGGGTCCTCACCCAGGGCCTGACCGCGCTGACCATCAACCAGGGCTACGCGGGTGACTACAGCGCGCTCTTCGCCGGGATGGCGATCGCGATGCTGCCGGTGCTCATCCTGTACCTCGTGTTCCAGCGCCAGGTCCAGTCGGGCCTCACCGCCGGCCACCTGAAGTAGCGCGTCAGCCGACGAGGACCACGTGGAGGGTGCGGGGGCCGTGGACGCCCTCGACCCGCTGCAGCTCGATGTCGCTCGTGGCGCTCGGGCCGCTGATCCAGGTCAGCGGGCGGGTCGGGTCCAGGCGGGTCAGGGCCTCCGGGACCAGGCCCACCACCTGGGCCGTGTCGACCACCACCACGTGGACGTCCGGGACCAGGGTCAGGGCGCGGCGGCCCTGGGCCTCGCCGGCGTCCAGGACGATCGTGCCCGTCTCGGCGATCCCCACCGCGCAGCGGGTGACCACCGCGGCTGCTGCGTCCAGGTCGGCCGGGGACAGCTCCGGGTCGTCCGTGGCCACGTCGCGGCCGGGGAGGTCCAGCCAGCCGGCCGGGACCACGATGCGGCCCTCCTCGGGGAGGATGCCGGCGACCGTGGTCTCGATCGCCGCCGGGGCGCAGTGGTGGACGGTGGCCTTGTAGTCGCGGAGGCGGTCGGCGAAGAGCTCGACGTCGGCGGGGGCCGACGTGCGATAGGTCCGGTCCGCCGGAGCCGGGTCAGGACGGTCGGCCAGGGCCGTGCGGATGCGGGACAGGATCTCGTCGCGGGCGCTCACGCTGTACCGTCCCGGAACGGCCGGCGGGGCGGGCGGGGCAGGTCCCGGACGGCGGTCCAGCCTCTCAGCAGGCCCGTGAGCGGGAACGGCAGGCGGTGGATGACGCCGTCGCGGCGGCCCAGGACGCGGCCGGCGCGGGCCGCGCGCAGCGCCATGCGCCAGCGGCGCGGGGAGCGCATCGTCGACGCGGCCAGGCGCATCGCCGCCGACTCCGCCGTCGGGCCCTTGGCCTCGACCGCCTTGGCGCGCAGGTGCACGAGCATGCGGGGGATGTCGATGGCCACCGGGCAGGCGTCCAGGCAGGCGCCGCACAGGGTCGACGCGAAGGGCAGCGACAGGTTCTCGCGGACGCCGGTCAGCTGCGGGGACAGGACCGCGCCGATCGGGCCGGGGTACACCGAGCCGTACGCGTGGCCGCCGGTGCGCTCGTAGACCGGGCAGACGTTGAGGCAGGCCGAGCAGCGGATGCAGCGCAGCGCGTCGCGGCCGTCCGGGTCGGCCAGGGTCGCGGTGCGGCCGTTGTCCATCAGTACCAGGTGGAACTCCTGGCCCTCCACGGCGCCGGTCCACATCGACGTGTACGGGTTCATCCGCTCGCCGGTCGACGAGCGGGGGAGCAGCTGCAGGAACACGCCCAGGTCGGCCCAGGTCGGGACGAGCTTCTCCAGGCCCATCACCGTGATCAGCGTGCGGGGCAGGGTCAGGCACATGCGGCCGTTGCCCTCGCTCTCGACCACGCCGAGCGTGCCGGTCTCGGCCACGGCGAAGTTGGCGCCGCTGATCGCCACCGGCGTGGACAGGAACTTGGCCCGCAGGTGGCGGCGGGCGACCTCGGCGAGCACGCGCGGCTCGCTGGTCGCGATGGTGCCGGCGGTCGGGATCTCGCGCTGGAACAGCTCGCGGATCTCGTCGCGGTTCTTGTGGATGGCCGGGACCAGAATGTGGCTCGGCTTCTCGTGGCCGAGCTGCACGATGAGCTCGGCGAGGTCGGTCTCGACGGCGGTGATGCCGGCCTCGGCGAGGGCCTCGTTGAGGCCGATCTCCTGGGTGGCCATCGACTTGACCTTCACGACCTCGGTCGCGTGCCTCGCCTGCACCAGCCCGGTGACGATGCGGTTGGCCTCGGCGCCGTCGCGGGCCCAGTGGACCACGCCGCCGTTGGCGGTGACCCGCTCCTCCAGCTGGAGCAGGTACGTGTCGAGGTGGGCGAGCACGTCGTCCTTGATTGCGGCGCCGGCCGCGCGCAGCTCGGACCAGTCGGGCAGCTCGCCGACGACGTTGGCGCGCTTGGTGCGGATCGTGCGGGTGGCGCCGGCCAGGTTGCGGCGCAGCTGCTCGTTGCGCAGCTGCACGGCCGCGTTGACCGGGAACGGCTCCGCGGCCCGCAGCTCGGTGACCGGGTGCGCGGTCGGTGGGGAGGTCACGCCGCCTCCTCCGTTTCCGTTGTGGATGCCAGGATCTCGGCGAGGTGGACGGTGCTCGCGGGGCTGCCGGCCCGGCTCAGGCCGCCCCAGATGTGCAGCAGGCACGACGCGTCGCCGGCCGTACAGTACTCGGCGCCGGTGGCGTGGATCGCCGCGAGCTTGTCGGCGAGCATCGCGGCGGACACGCCCGGGTTCTTCACCGCGAACGTGCCGCCGAACCCGCAGCACTGCTCGGCCTCCGGCAGTTCCACGAGCTCGAGCCCGCCTACCGCGCGCAGCAGCCGCAGCGGCCGGTCCCCGACCCGCAGCACGCGCAGCGAGTGGCAGGTCGGGTGGTACGTGACCCGGTGCGGGTAGTACGCGCCGACGTCGGTCAGCCCGAGCACGTCGACGAGGAACTCGGACAGCTCGTAGGTGCGCCCGGCCACGGCCGCCGCGTCGCCGGCCAGCCCGGGCGGCCCGTAGCGGCGGGCGACGTCCTCGTGCTGGTGGCGGATCGCGCCCGCGCAGGAGCCGCTCGGCGTCACGACGACGTCGGCCCCGGCGAACGCCCGGACGTGGTTGGCGACGAGGCCGGCGGCCTGTTTCGGGTACCCGGTGTTGACGTGCATCTGGCCGCAGCAGGTCTGCGCCGCCGGCACCACCACCTCGTGGCCGAGCCGGCGCACCAGCCGGGCCGTGGCCCGCCCGACCTCCGGCCGCAGGCCGTCGACCAGGCACGTGGCGAACAGTGCGACGCGCATACCGCCGAACATAGGCCGTCCGCTCCGCGGCCTCCAAGCTATGGTCTGACCACAGGGGGTGTTTCGTGCAGCGCAGTCACGAGCTGGTCATCTCGCACGTGGAGGCGGCGTTGGCCGCCGGCGAACTGCGGGTCGGTTCGCGCCTGCCGGCCGAGCGGGTGCTCGCCGCGACGCTCGGGGTGAGCCGCGCGACGGTCCGCGAGGGCCTGCGCGTGCTGGAGGCGATGGGCCTGGTCCGCATCGGTGTCGGATCGGGCCCGGCGGCGGGCGCCGTCGTCGCGGCCGACACGGCCGCCGGCCTGAGCGCTGCGCTGCGCCTGCACCTCGCCTCGACCGCCCTGCCGGTCCGCGACGTGGTCCGCACCCGGGTCATGCTGGAGTCCTGGTCGGTGCGCGGGGCGGCCGCCGCCGGCCCGTCGCCGGCCCTCGACGAGGCCGCCGAGCTGCTGACCCGCAGCGAGCGGCGCGGCATCGAGCCGGCCGAGTTCTACGCGCTGGACACCGAGTTCCACCTGGCCCTGACCCGGGCCGCCGGGAACGCGGTGGTGACGGCGATGATGGCCGCGCTGCGGGGGGCGATCGCGGGGTACGTGCAGCGCGAGCAGCGCCAGTGGACCCGCCTGGTCGGCCGGCTGCGCACCGAGCACCGCGCGGTCCTGGAAGCCGTGACGACCGGCGACGCCGACCTGGCGGCGCGGCGGGTGATGGCCCACATCGAGGGCTTCTACCGCCAGACGTTGCGCTGACTCCGCCCGGACGCCCTGCTGCGGGACCGCAGCGGCCGGGCCCGTGCGCCGTCAGGAGAGGCCGTCGGCGAGGACCGCGGTGCCGGTCAGGAGCAGGGTCGTCACGAGGATCGGGGCGTGGTCCCGCGCGAACCAGTCGCCCAGCGGGGTCAGGCGGGCGCCCCACAGCATCGGGGCCGCCACCGCCAGGCTCGCCAGGACGGCGTAGAGGACCACCGTCGCCGGGTCGCTGCCCGTGCGGGCCGTCAGGAGGGCCGCGGCCACCGTCAGGGTCAGGTTCTTCGGCTCGCCCGCCGCCGCCCTCGCGCCCCGCAGCGCCGCCTCGCGCAGCGGCATCGTGGCCAGGCCGGCCAGCCACTGGGGTGGGCGGCGCTGGTTGCCCGGCAGCGGGCGGCGGCGCCACTCCATCGTGGCCAGCAGCAGCAGGACGACGCCCAGGAGGATCAGCAGCAGGTCGATCGCGTGCCGCGCCGCCGGGCCGGCCACCGCGACCACCAGGGCCGCCGGGACGGCCAGGCCGGCCAGGAACGCACCCAGGTAGGCGAGGCCCGGCGTGCGGGGGACCGCCGTCGCGGCGGCCACGGCGGCGGCCGCCGTGCGGGTGCGCTCCAGCAGCACTGTGCCCGTGCGGCGGCCGCCGGCCGCAGCGCCGGGCGGGGCCTCGGGAGCGGCCGCCGAACGGGCCGGGCCCGCGGCCTGGAACGCGGCCAGGATCGGGACCGGGCTGAGGCCCACCCCGACGGCCGGCACCAGGATGCCGCCGATCGCCGCGCCGAGTCCCACGCCGCCATGATGGCCACCGCAGCGGCCCGCGACCGCCACCTCCGGGGGATGAAGCGGGGATCGGCGACGTCGACCTCAGGCAGCGCGGCGGCGGGCCAGGTGCACGATGATGTCGGTGGTCAGCTCGACCGTCTCCGGCAGGGCCCGCTCGATGCGGCGGTAGACCTCGTCCCGCGCTGCGGCGGGCAGCTCCAGGTACGCCGAGACCGTCGAGAGATGCCCGACGTAGTCGGCGGCGCGCATCGTCACGCGCCGCACGATCACGGCCTGCCGCACGTCGGTGAACCACGCCGAGCGTCGCAGCTCCGTGCCCGGCCACTGCATGGGCTCCTCCGGCGGCGTCCCGTCGGGCGAGGGGATGTCGTCGCTGTCCAGGAACGGTGCCCGCGCCGCGCGCACCACCGCCTCGACCGCCGGGTCGGTGAGCTGCACCGGCCCGCCGAACGAGGCGAAGACGCCACCCGGCCGCAGCCACCCGGCGATCCGCGGCCACCGGCCGTCGGGGTCCGTCCAGTGCAGCGCCGCCGCCGCGAACACCAGGTCGTACGTCGCGTCCGTGCGCAGCTGCTCGAACGGGGCCCGGACGGTGGTGACGTTCGCCGGTACGTGCTTGCGCAGCTCGGCGAGCATCGCCTCGTCGGGCTCGGTCGCGGTGACGGCGACGCCCCGCCCGGCGAACAGCCGGGTGGCCTTGCCGGTCCCCGCCCCGATCTCCAGGGCGCTGCCCATCGGCGCCCCCGCGTAGCCCGACACCAGGTCGTACAGCTCCGCGGGGTACCCGGGCCGGAACCGTTCGTAGGCCTCGGCGACCGCTCCGAAGCGCAATGCGCGAACCGTCATTCCCGGCATCCTTCCTCAGTACGCCGGCCAGCGGCGGCCCGCCTGCCAGTAGGCGTGGATCTCCTCGAGGCTGCGCCCGCGGGTCTCCGGCGCCACCCGGAACAGGTACAGCCAGGACAGCGCGGTGACGCCGAGCAGCACCGCGAACGTGGCGGCGCCGCCGAACGCGGTCAGCGCGCCGAGGAAGAACTGCGCGAGCAGCACGTTCGCGGTGAGGTTGGGCAGCAGCAGGGCGGTGGCGCCGGCGCTGCGCAGGCGGTCGGTGTACCCCTCCGCGGCGTAGATCCACAGCAGCGAGCCGAGCCCGGCGTTGAAGCCGACCGTGAACACCAGCAGCCCGGCCAGCCCGAGCACGGTCCCGCCCCGGCCCCCGTCTCCGCTGAACGCCAGGACGAGCAGCGCGTGCCCGGCCGCCATGACCGCGGTTCCCGTCAGCAGGGTCGCGCGCCGGCCCAGCCGCTCGACGGTCGCCGCCGACGCGAGCGCCGCGAGCAGGCCGCTGACCTGGACCACGGCCGGCAGGACGAGCAGAGCGAGCTCTCCGCGGTACCCCATGCCGGCGAAGATCAGCGGACTGAAGTTGCTGACGGCGCTGATCCCGGTGAGCTGCACGAGCGTGCCGAGCACCACGACGAACCCGGTCAGCGTCCGGTACCGCGGCCCGAACAGCTCCGCGACCGTCCCCCTGGCGGCGCCCGGCGCGGCGGTGCCGGGGATCGTCTCCGGCGCGCCGTGCAGCAGTACCACCGCGAGCGCGGCCAGCGGCGCGGTCACGCCGAGGACGACCCGCCACCCGCCGAGCGCGTACGCGAGCAGGAACGCCGCGACGATCCCGGCCACCGTCGACACCTGGTACAGCACCGCGACCCGCCCCCGCGCGCCGGCCGGTGCGGCCTCGGCCACCCAGATCGGCACCACGACGGTACTGACGCCGAACGCCACGCCGACGACGAACCGGGTCGCGTCGAGCCACACCAGGTCGGCGACGAGCGGCGACGCGCCGCCGACCACGCCGACCACGGCCGACGCGGCGAGCAGCGTCCCGCGCCGCCCGGCCCGCGCCACGACCCGCCCGGCGACGAGCACGCCGAGCAGCATGCCGAGGACCGGGACGGCGAACAGGGTGCCCTGCTCGGCGACGGTGAGGCCGAGCGCCGGGGCGAGGGTGAGCTGGGCCCCGGCCATCGCGGCGCCGAAGTACCCGTAGCCGACGCCGACGCCGACGACGACCGCGACGGCAGTGACACGCTGCATCCGGTGAGCTTAGAAGTCGACCGTGCTCCGGTCACTCGACGCGCTCCCGCGGGGCCCGTTTGCCCGCTCCGGGGGCGGGTAGCGCACCGCGGTGAGCACGGCGTGGGTGGACGCGGCGCTGCGGCGCGGGCCGGTGTACTTCGACGAGGGGCAGGGCTGCTGGTCCGTGACCGGGCACCCCGAAGCGCTGACGGTGCTCGGCGACCCGGCCACGTTCTCGTCGGACCTCGCCGACCTGGTACCGCGCCAGGAGGACCTCGACCTGTTCCGGCGGGGCAACATCGTGCAGATGGACCCGCCCCGCCACGACGAGCTGCGGCGCATCGTCAGCCGGGCCTTCACGCCGCGGGTCGTCGCCGGGCTGGAGCCGCGCATCGAGGAGATCACCGCCTCGCTGCTCGACGCGCACTCCGGGCGGTTCGACCTGATCGACGACCTGGCGTACCCGCTGCCCGTCATCGTCATCGCCGAGCTGCTCGGCGTCCCGGCCGACGACCGTCCCGTGTTCCGGCGGTGGGCCGACCGGCTCTTCGACCGGGCCGGCGAGCGGCTGCTCGACGAGGAGGCCGTCGCCGCGGTGGCGCCGGCGGTACACGAGATGCGCGAATATCTGCTCGACCACATCCGCCGGCGCCGGGCCGCGCCGGCCGACGACCTCACCACCGCGCTGGTGCGCGAGGGCCTGGACGACGAGGCGGCGGCCGGTTTCGTGGGGGTGCTGCTCATCGCCGGGCATGTCACGACCACGGCGACGCTCGGCAACACGATCCTGTGCCTGCACGAGACGCCGGGCGCCGCCGACACCCTGCGCGCCGCTCCCGACCTGCTGCCCGGCGCGATCGAGGAGGCGCTGCGGCTGCGCACCCCGTTCCCGCGCCTGGCCCGCCGCACGTCCGCGCCCGTGACGCTGGCCGGCGCCGACCTGCCGGCCGGCGCGCTCGTCGCCATCTGGCTGGCGGCGGCGAACCGCGACCCGCGGGTCTTCGCCGACCCGTCGCGCTACGACCCGCAGCGCAACCCGAACCCGCACCTGGCGTTCGGCCACGGCATCCACTTCTGCCTGGGCGCGCCGCTGGCCCGGCTGGAGGCGCGGGTGGCGCTGCGGATGCTGCTGCAGCGGTACCGCGAGATCGCCGTCGACACCGCCGAACCCATCCGCTACCGCAACCCGTGGGTGATGGCGAGCCCGACCCGCCTGCCCGTCGCCGTCAGCTGACCCCTGCTACGGTCGGCCGCCGTCGAGGTGGTGCGCGGCGGCGTCGGACCATTCGCCGAGCCCCGACGGGTTCTCGTTGCGGAACTCGCGGCTCCACCGCCCGCCGTCGTACAGCCCGGCACCCCGGGCGACGTCCGGCAGGAGGGCCCGCAGCGCGACGTTCCCGTAGAGGGCGACGAGCAGGCCGAGCTCCTCCACGCCCTCGTCCGCGGCGGCGCTGCCGGCGTCGGGCGCCGAGCTCCCGCGGGCCCGGGGCGTGGCACTGCCGGTCCGCGCCCTCGGGACGGCGCTGCTCGCGGGCGGCGTGGTGGCGGGCCGGGCCCCGGGCGTGGTGCTCTCGGGCGGTCGGGCGGCCGGGAGCGGGTGCCGGCGGCGTAGGTCGCTCAGGAGGCGTTCCCCGCGGGCGGTGCGCGGCCAGGCGAACCAGATCGCCGCGCACGCCCCGGCGAGGACGCAGGCGATGCCGGCGACGGGCGGCAGGCCGGTGCGGGCGCCGAGCCAGGCCGGGACGACCAGGCAGGCGAGCGGGATCAGCACCCGGCGGGCGGGCGAGCGGCGCAGCCCGAGCCGGCCGAGCTCGCGCCGGGCCTCCCGCAGCGCCCGCTGTACCTTCTCCCGGCCGGCCGCCTCGCGGGCCCCCTGCGCGCCGAGCAGCGCGTTGAACAGGCTCCGCTCGATCGGATCGGAAATGGAGCGCGGCGCGGACCCGCGCCGGTCGACCCGGCCCCGGCCGTCGTGTTCGAGGCGGCCCCGCCGCCACAGCATCGCGTACCCGGTGGCGCACGCCCGCCACCGCCCACCCGCCAGCAGGCCGATCACCGTCGGCCGCGGCAGCGCCTCCCCGTCGCGCTTCATGGCCGTAGTGTGCGCGCCCCACGCAAGCCCGCCGGTGAAAGTTTCAGGCCGTGTGAGCGCGCACACCTGCATATGGACGGGTGTCGTTGACAGCGTTCGGCGGCGGTCGATACGTTTCGATACCTCGCTAGGAAAGCGCTTTCCTGGCACCGGGAGGAGGTACACGTCAATGGTGCGTCAGCATGGGGCACCACCCGTCCACCGGACCGGCCGGCGGCGCGGTGCGCTGTTCGGCGTGCTCGCGGTCGTGCTGGCGGCCGCGGCCACGACGTTCGTGGTCCGGACCGCCGACGCGGCGACGATCGTGCAGGGCGCCTGGTACAACCTGGTCAACGTGCACAGCGGCAAGGTCATGGAGGTGACCGGGGCGTCGACCGCCGACGCCGCCACGGTCACGCAGTACTCCAGCAACGGCTGCCAGTGCCAGCAGTTCCGCTTCGAGTCCGCCGGCACCGGCTGGTGGCGGATCGTCGCCCGCCACAGCGGCAAGGCCGTCGACCTGTGGGAGTGGAACACGGCCGACGGCGCCGAGTACCGCCAGTGGCCGATCACCAGCGGCAACAACCAGCAGTTCGCGGTCCAGAACATCGGCGACAACATCCAGCTCGTCAACCGGCACAGCGGCAAGGCCCTCGAGGTCTGGGAGTGGTCCACCGCCAACGGCGGGCGGATCTCGCAGTACACCGACCTCAACGGGGCCAACCAGCAGTGGCGGCTGGTCCAGGTCGGCACGACCACGCCGACCACGGGCGGCGGTGGCGGCAACCCGACGACCACCTGGCCGGCGAAGACCGGCGACGTGTCGGTGAGCGGCACGATCAGCGTGTCGGGCACGCTGGACGGCGGGATGCGGCGGTACTGCTGCATCGGCGACGGCGGCCAGAGCGAGAGCCAGGACCCGATGTTCGAGGTCGCCAACGGCGGCACGATCAGGAACGTCATCATCGGCGCGCCCGCCGGTGACGGCATCCACTGCCTCGGCACCTGCACCATCCAGAACGTCTGGTGGGAGGACGTGGGCGAGGACGCCGCGACGTTCCTCGGCACCGGCGGCGGCACCAGCTACGTGATCGGTGGTGGCGCGAGGTCGGCGAGCGACAAGGTGTTCCAGCACAACGGCAACGGCACGGTGAACATCTCCGGCTTCTACGTGGAGAGTGCCGGGAAGCTGTACCGCGCCTGCGGCAACTGCACCAACTCGTACCAGCGCCACGTGGTGGTGGACAACATCATCGCGAGGTCGACGAAGGTGATCGCCGGCATCAACATCAACTGGGGCGACACGGCCCGGTTCACCCGGATCACCGTCTACGGCTCGGCGACGATCTGCGACAAGTACAACGGCGCCCCGAAGGGCTCCGAGCCCGAGCACGTCGGGTCCGGCGCCGACGGCAGGAACTGCTTCTACAGTTCATCCGACATCACGTACCGCTGAAACGGGATGTCTAGACCGTGGGCAGGCGCCACCGGGTCCGCCCGGTGGCGCCGGCGTTTTCCGGTCCGGCGCCGGCGCGGGTGGCCCGCTGGTGCTGGCGGAGCATCAGCGTCACCAGCGCGGCGGCGAACGCGGCCAGCGCCGCCACCGGCATCGCCGCCGACTGGCCGGTCAGCGCGCACGGCGGGCGCTGCGGCGGGAGCCAGCCCAGCGGGTCGACGAGCGCCTCGACCGGGTCGCCCGGGCGCAGGTCGTCGGCGCAGCCGGTCCAGCCCAGGTCGGCGCCCGTGGCCGTGGCCGTGAGCCGGGCGCGGCCGACGCAGCCGGCCGCCGGCTGGTGCAGCTGGGCGGGCAGCGGGCCGTAGTCGACGCACGGCGCGGCGGCGGTCACCGTGGCTGCGACCGGGTCGGCGAACCAGCCCGTGTACGCCGGCACGACCGTCAGCGCCAGGGAGATCCCGGCGCCGGCCAGGGCGAGCAGGGCCCACCAGGCGCGGTCGTCGCGGGTGACGGCCGCCATCGCGACGATCCCGGCGCCGCCGCCCAGGCAGAGCACGGCGCCGCCGGCCGCTCCGGTCCACAGGTTGCCGGTCGCGGTGCTCCAGGTCAGCAGGGCGCCCGCGGCCACGGACAGCGCGACGACCACGACCGCGAGGACGGCGACGGCGGTGCACCGGCGGTTGACGTCGCGCCCCATGCGGGCATTCTAGTAACGATGATCGATACCGTCTGCGGTATTCCGGGTTCGGTTCGGCGGGTCTCCGCCCTGGTCCGGGACGGAGCCGATCGACAAGTCTGTACCGAAGATGGTGTAACCGGCGGTGCACAGGCTGTAGGGTGTTCGGGTCGTCCTTCATCGTGAAAGAAAAATCGAGCGGGAGCGAGCCATGCCGATCACCGGACAGCGAGTGGTCCGCCGGACGCTCGGCCGGCGGATGACCAGATTACGCATCGGCAGCGGCAAGAGTCGCCGCGAGGTGGCCGAGGCGAAGCTGGGCATCTCGGAGCCGACCCTGCACCGGATCGAGACCGGCAAGGTGCCGGTCACGCCGGCCAACGTGCGCGCGCTGTGCTGGCTCTACGGCGCCGACCAGAGCATCACCGACGCGCTCGCCGAACTCGCCCTGGGCACGTCCCAGGAGGAGTGGTGGGACGCCAACCCGGTGATCCCCGACTGGTTCAAGCTGTACGTCGGGCTGGAGGCGAGCGCCAACCGGATCAGCACCTACGACGGGGAGATCGTCCCCGGCGAGCTGCAGACCGAGCAGTACGCCGTCGCGATCTTCGCCGCCGAGCAGCCCTCCGACGACGACGCCGCGCAGCGCCACGTCAAGCTGCGCATGCAGCGCCAGCACGCGTTGTTCAACCGCTCTCCGGTACCGAAGCTGGTCACCGTCATCGGCGAGAACGTGCTCACCCGGCAGGTCGGCGGCAAGGCCGTGCTCGACGGGCAGCTTGACCACCTGCGCGAGCTCGACACCAAGGGCCTGGTCGAGATCCGCGTCCTGCCGTTCGCGGCCGGTGCGCACGCCGCGATGGCGGGCGCCTTCCGTATCCTGGACTTCGACGACGCGGACGACCCCGACATGGTCTACCTGGAGTCGCACGTCGGCGCGATGTACCTCGAGGAGGACCACGAGATCGCGGAGTACCGCCGGATCTTCGGCCTGGTCCGGGACGCCTCGGTGCCGCTCGCGGAGTTTCGATGAGTTTGGTTTGGTTGGGCCGGGTATGATCCACGGCAAGGCGCGATTCATGCGAATGCGCTGACATACCCCTTCCCCCAGCAAGGCGGTCTCCGTGGCAGGAGCGGCAACGAGCGGTGAGCCGAAACCGGCGACCGCGGCCCGGATCTACGACTATCACCTCGGCGGGATCCACAACTTTCCCGCCGATCGCGAGGCCGGTGACGCGGTTGCCAAGCTCTTCCCGCTGGTACCGGCACTGGCCCGCAACAACCGGGCGTTCCTGCGCCGAGCGGTGCAGCACCTGGCCGCGTCCGGGGTGCGCCAGTTCCTCGACATCGGCTCGGGCATCCCGACCGCCGGCAACGTCCACGAGGTCGCCCGCAAGATCGTCCCCGACGCCCGGGTGATCTACGCCGACATCGACCCGGTGGCGGTCTCCGAGAGCCTGGAGATCCTCGACGGCGACGACCGCGCCACGGCCGTGCGGGCCGACCTGCGCGACCCCGACAGCATCCTGACCCACCCACAGGTCCGCCGCCTGATCAACTTCCGCGAGCCGGTCGGCGTGCTGCTCATCGCGGTCCTGCACTTCGTCCCCGACGACGAGGCGGCCGTCGACGCGGTGTCCCGCCTGTGCGCGCCGCTCGTGCCGGGCAGTCACCTGGCGATCTCCCACGCCTCCAGCGACGGCCTGGCCGAGCCCGCGGCGGACGACCTGGCCGTGGCCAAGGACCTGTACCAGCGCAGCACCACGACCCCGTTCCACCTGCGCTCGCGGCCCCAGGTCGAGCGCTTCTTCGCCGGCCAGGAGCTGCTGGAGCCGGGCGTGGTCTGGCTGCCGCAGTGGCGCCCGGCCCCGGACGACCCGACGGACTTCACGGCGGAGCCGTCCATGAGCGCCGGCCTGGCCGGCGTGGGCCGCATCCGCTGACCCGGGTGCCGGGGCGCGGTCCGCCGCGCCCCGGCACCTCACGGACGGCCCCACCACGCCGCCGCGCGCCACCGCCCCACGTGGCGCCGCACCACGCCGCCGCGGGCCGCACCCCACCGCCTCACGGGGCGCCCAGCCACACCTGGGGACGCCGCACCTCCCCGGGGCGTGTCCTGCCGTGAGCCGGGCCGCCTCTGTCTGCCTGCGCCACGCCTGTCCGTGTGTGCGGGTGCGTCTGCCACGCCCGGCGTCAAAGCGGGGCGTCAGGAACCGCCACGCCTCGGGATGACCGCACCCCGCCGTATCTCGCCGTGCCATGCCGGGCATGGGGCACGTCTCTGCCCGCCCGCGCCGCCCGTGCCCTCCAGCGCCGTGGCCTTCCACCAGTGATCTTGGGGTTCTGGTCTAGGATTTGTCGCTTATTCCGGGCATTTCGGTGCCCGCAACTCCAAGATTGCGGAGGCGAGGGGAGCGGCGTCTCGCAGAGGGGGAGCGCGGCGCGGAAGGCCACGGCGCGGGACGAGAGCGGGGGTGGGGTGGCGGTGCGCAAGTGTGTGGGCAAAAAGGTGCCGGTCAATCTTCCCTCGCCATCCCGGTAATGCCAGCGAAGGGAGATTGACCGGCGTTCGTGCGTGCCCCGTGTAGTCCGCTCGGCGCCGGTCGATGGCTTGACCGGCCGGGTGGCCGGCGCCGAGCGGGAGCGGTATTGGCAAGGGTGCCCGGCCGCGTTGCCGGGGCGCCCTGAATTCGATCAGCCGTGCAGCAGCCGGTCGAACTCGCCCCGCTTCGCGCCGAAGAGGAACGAGTCCCACTCCTCGGGGGTGAACAGTACGGAGCCCGCGGACGGGTTCTTGCTGTTGCGGACCTCGATCAAGTCGTTGTGGCGGCGCGCCTCGACGCAGCTGCCACCGTTCCCCGTCGAACGGCTCGACATGATCCATTCACTGTGTTGCATCCGTAACTCCTCGTGGTGGCGCGACGCCGGGGCGTCGGCGGTGCCTCGCGGCCGCGGGTGCGAACTACATCACACCGTTACGTTGCGTGATCATTCGTCAACCATCCGCCATGATCTCCGACGCGTCTTGTGCCTGGTGGTCCACTGTCTGTGCACTGCCAGCGCCAAGGCTTCGTCTTTCACGATGAAACCGTGGCTGACATAGCGTAATGGAAATTTGGTCGGATGCATGTTCTCCGGATGACGTTTTATCGCCGTGAAATCTTGCACAGGGCGCGAAGCGCTGCGATGCTCTTCGTCAACAGTCGTCGGTCGAAACCCCCGAAGAGCAACCGAAAGCACTGGAAGGGAGCGTCGTGTCCGCACAGCCCACCGCGCCGCCGGAGACGGCCACGTGCGGGCACCGCTGGACCGACACCCGGACCTGCCAGGCCGGCCCCGAGCATCGTTGCACGCGGGCCAGTGCCGAACACCGCTCCCACATCTGTGCCTGCCACGCAGTCCAGCTGCGCGGCATCTGAAGTCACCGACGGAGGTGAACATGTCCGCGCCAACCCGCCCGGCCGAGTCGCAGACGTTCAGCCCGGGCGACCGTGTCTGGATTCCGAAGTCCGGCGTCCAGCGCCCCGGCATCGTCGTCTGCTCGTCCCCGGACGCCGCGACGGTCCGCTACCGTCCGACCGAGGGCCGCGGCACCGGCGTGGACACGGTCACGGCCGAGGACGTCACCACCCGCACCGCCGCCGACCCGCTGCTGGACAGCACCCTCGACTTCGCACTGAGCCGCCGGATCCCGGCGATCTGAGCAGCGACCCAAGCGGCGGCCCAAGCAGCGACCCAAGCAGCGACCCGAGCAACGGCCTGGAAGCGATCTAGGACGCGATCTAGGACGCGATCTGGGACGAACCGGCTTCGGCCGTCTCCAGGGCGTCGTGCAGCGCCGCCCGCGACGTGATCCCCAGCTTCGGAAACACCCGGTGCAGGTGCGCGCCGACCGTGCGGTGCGACAGGAACAGCTTCTCGCCGATCTGCTTGTTCGTCAGCCCGGTCGCGGCGAGGGCGGCGATCTGCCGCTCCTGGAACGTCAGCGAGGCCCCGCTGGCCGTGCCGCCGACGCCGGTGGCGCGCAGCTCGTTGCGGGCCCGCTGCGCCCACGGTGTGGCGCCCAGCCGGTCCAGGGTCTCCAGGGCGGCCCGCAGCTGCAGCCGCGCCCGTGCGGTGGAGCGGTTGCGGCGCAGCCACTCGCCGTACGCCAGCTGGATCCGCGCCTGGTCGAACGGCCAGCGGTCGGCTTCGGGCAGCGCCAGCGCCGCCCGGAACAGGCCGTCGGCCGTGTCGTCCGAAGCGGCGAGGGCGGCGGCCCCGGCCGTGAGCAGGGCCGTGCGCGGTGAGATGCGCGGGATGCCGGCCCGCACGGCGGCCGCCACGATGGGCGCCGCGGGGCGCCCGGTGCGCACCGCCGCCTCGACCAGGTCCATGACCATCCACCGGCCGGGCAGGCCCGGGCTCACGCCGATCCCGGACGCCTGGACGTACGCCTCCTCGAAGTCGCCCTGCCCGAGCGCGGCGAAGGCCCGGGCGCGCCGGACGAACGCCTGGGTCAGGCCGACCCCGCGCGGCGCGGCCCACGTGGTGATCTCGTCGGTCAGCACCCGGCAGCGCTCGACGTCGCCGCGGGCGGCCGCCAGGAACGCGAGGTGGCTGCGCAGCTGGCCCTCGAAGAGGTGGTACCCGTGCGTCACCGCCAGGTCCAGGCCCTCGTTCAGCGCGTGCTCGGCCTCGGCCCAGCGGCCGTGGTACGACGCGTCGACCCCGAGCAGCAGCAGCCCCGAGATGACGAAGGTGTAGCCGCCCCCGCCGCGCTCGCGCTCCACCATGTGCTCGACCCGGCGCCGGAACCCGGCGAGGGCGTCGACGCGCAGTGCGGCGTAGGCGAGCGGCGCGAAGTACCACGACCCCACGTCGCACGGCAGCTCGTCGAGGGTGCGCACGACGGCCTCGCGCACCGGGTACGGCGGGCTCGCCGGGTCGGTGAGGGCGTCGAAGCACAGCCGCAGCGGCGTGATCCCGTCCGGCTGGAACCGCTCGACGGCCCGTTCGAGCAGCTGCCACAGCTCGGGCCGGGCGCCGTACTCGCAGGCGAACAGCAGGCCCTGCAGCGTGTCGCCGACCCAGCCGACATCGACGTCGGCCGGCTCGGCCCGGTCGAGGGCGTCGGCGAGGATCCGCTGGCCCGCGTCGATGTCGCCGTCGCCGTGGATGAGCCCCATCGCGACGGCCGCCGCGGTGAACGCGGACCCCTCCGGGCCGCCGCCGCCCCGCCGCGCCTCGGCGAGCAGGCTCGTCGCCCGATCGAGGGGCCCGGTGATGCTGGCCAGGGACGCGGCCTCCATGAGCCGGCGGAACCGGTCGGCCGGCTCGGGACTCAGCTCGCTGGCCCGCACGAGCGCCGTCACCGCCGCGGCGGCGCTGCCGCTGCGCTGCGCGGCCCGGGCGGCCCGCTGCAGGTCGACGGCGACCGCCTCGTCGGGCGCGTCGGCCGCCTCGGCCAGGTGCCAC